>DAIDHC010000226.1 GCA_027452065.1 Bryobacterales bacterium | reverse complement strand
GCGGGGGCGAGGGTGAGGAGGCCGTCGCTGCGGAGGGAAACGTTTTTGCGGGAGCCCTTTTCGAAGTCGGACTGTTCAGATTGGATCCAGAAGCGGGTTTCGACGGCGTAGCAATTGGCCGCCAGCGCCGCGAGGGCGAGGAGAGCGGAGCGGGAATGGGTCATGAGATGGGAGTTACTTCACCTGAATTTGAAGGGCGTAGCTGCCGTTGACGACGGAATCGAAGGGGATGCTGCCCTGCTCGGAGACGCTTTCGGCCGAGGAGGGGAGATGGCGGGAGGCGGAGCGGCCGGTTTGCATGACGTTCATGACGGAGGGCGGGAGAGCGGGGAGGCTCTTGTCGCCGTAGAAGAGCGTGGGCGAGGGGGAGACGAGGGAGACGTAGAGGCGATTGTTGGAGCGCTCCTGATTGAGGAGGGAAATGGTTTGGGAGATGCCCATGTTGGGGTCGGCGAAGCTGGCGGCGTTCTGGACGCGGTTCAGGGTGTCGGCATCGCTGAGCAGGATCTGATATTTGCCTTTGGCGAGGCCGGCGGGGAGGGTGACCGCGAAGTCGCGGGCGACGCGCTCACCGCGGTAGGGGCGGAGGAAGACTTTACCGGTGAGGGTGGCGCCGGCCGGAGCTTCACTCGACGAGATCCAGGCCGTGTCGATGGCGGCGGAGCGGCGGTCGGGGAGGAGATCGATGGTGGCGTTGACGCTCTTGATGCGGGGGCTGTCGATGGGGTTGAGGTAAAGGCGGTTGAAGCGCTCGCCCCACCAGGTGGCGAGCAGCATAGGAGCGGGGACGGGCATCTCGCCGGGGGCCTGCATGGTGGAGATGTCGAGATTGGGCTGGCCGTCGAGCTCGATCTGGCCGTGGAGGCGGTAGGTGGACTCTTCGGCGAACTCATTGAGGCTCTCGATGGAATTGAAAAGGGTGAGCATCATGAGGTAGGGGGTCCACTTCTGGTGGACGAAGACGCTGAAGCGGAGGTCGCGCTCGGACTGGAGATGGCTGGACTCGTCGAAGGCGCGGATTTTGACGTTGACGGGGACGACGCCGGCGGTGGCGCCAAGAGTGCCGAGGATGGCGCTGTGGCGGTCCTGGCGGAGGGCGCCGACGACTTCGGTGGCGTTGCCGATTTTATTGGGCTGGTAGGAGGAGGCGAGGGTGGTGATGACTTCGCCTTTGGCCATGGGGATGTCGGCGGGGCCGAGGTTGAAGAAGGAGTGGCCGCAGGCGAGCACGTGGGAGCCGTCGTTATAGGTGACGGTGCACATGCCGGTGACGCTCATGTCGCCGGAGACGAGGGCGAGGGTGACGGCGTCGCCGGGCAGGAGCGAGTTCTGCCAGCCGGGGGCGGGGCGGGCTTCGCGGATGGTGCTGGAGGCGCCGCCGGCGGCGACGGCGACCATGCCGAGGCGGTTGAACAGCGGCGCGAAGGAGGCGAGGGCGCGGTCAGAAAAGCCGGCGAAGGCGAGGGGAGTTTCGATGGGCGTGAGGCTGAGGGCGGGGCTGCCGGAGGCCGAGAGGACATTGGCGAGCATGGGGTCCAGGGAGGGCATGGGCGCGGCGAGAGTGGAGGCGGCGGTGCGCGGGCGGTCGGGGTTGCTGGCGTCGGCCGGGCGGCTCTTGTCGAACTCGTTGACCTGGAGCATGAGCTCGATAGGCGTGATGCCGCAGATGGCGTCGGGAGAGAAGACGCTGATGCGAAGGGCGACGGCGCCGACGAGTTTGCCGTCGATATAGACGGGGCTGCCGGACATGCCGCCGGCGACGTTGGTGCGGATTGCCTTGCCGTCCATGCGGGCGAGGATGACGTCCTGGCGGGGGCCCCACATGTTCTTTTCGATGCCCAGGATTTCGACGGGGACGGGCTCGGGGCGGGTGCCGGAGAAGACGGTCCAGGCGACGCCGCGCATGCCGGGGCGGAGGTCGGCCTCCTTGAAGATTTCGGGTTTGCCGGCCTTGGGGGGTTCGAGAGTTTGGGAACTGGCAAGAGCGGAGAGCGCAAATACAGCGAGGGAGATCGTGAGTGATCGCCGGATCATGGGACCATCCTTAAAGCCGGGCAAGATTTCTACTTCTATTATTGAACAGAACCTGGGAGTGGGACGGGTAGCGCGGGAATTTGGGGTACGGAGCGGGGGTGGAGGGACGGGACGGGGCCGGCGGCGTGGGCTTGTGCGGGGAATTAGTACTGCGGCGGGTGGGCGGCCAGCGTTGCTTCCAGGCGGGCGAGGTCGGAGGCGCGTTCTTTGCGGAACCAGTGGTCGAGGAGGGGAAGGTATTCGCGCTGGAGATCGAGGGGAAGGTGGAAGAAGTCGGAGTGGATGGCGCGGCGGCAGCGCGCGGCGCCGCAGTGGCACTGCCAGACGACGTCGCCGGAGCTGTTGATGCAGTAGTCGTAGGTGATCTCCTCGGCGGCGGCGATGGGGCGGAGGGCGATGACGTAGCGGACGCCGGCGGTGGTGCGGACGAAGGTGTTGGGATCGCAGGAGTGATTGATGTAGCACTCGGGGCTGGGCATCCAGACGACCCGGCCGGCTTCGAGGTAGTCGCAGTGATGTTCTTCGCCCGGCGGGACGGGGTGTTGGGCATCAACGACGCGGGAATCGTCGAGGGGGAGGATGATGCCGCCGGCGGAGAAGGCGGCGGCCGCGAAGACCCCGAGGCCGTTGATGGCGGACGGAGCGACGAGGACGGCGGGGCGGGCAGGGGCGGGCGGTGTCACCAGTTTTTAGGGCGATACTTTTCCATCTTGAGGGGGATGGTGTTTTTGCGGAGCTTGTCCTTGGCGTAGGCGTTGAAGATTTTTTCGGTGGAGAGGTAGAGGCGAAGGAAAGCGGTCATGCGGCTGGAGAGCCAGGTGCCGACGACGCCGCCGTTGGGGTCGTAAAAGCGGAGGCGGCCTTTGCGGTTTTTGGCGGCGCCCATGCTGTGGCCGGGCACGTGAACGAGAAAAAAGCGGCGCTTGCCGGTGGTGGCGTTGAGCCACTTGACGAGGTCGCCGATCGTGTCGTTGGCGACGACGAAGCGGCCGGCGGTGGTGAGTGTGCGGGGGCCTTTGACGGTGAGCTCGTATTTGTGGCTTTTGCCGCTATCGGAGAGGTCGCCGGAGTCGAGCCAGGGGCGATTGTCCTGATTCTTCCACCAGAGGGCGGCTTTGTCGCGAAGGTCGTCCGTGGTAGAGATGCCGGTGACGCGGGCGCGGAAGGTGCCGGCTTCGCCCTTCTGCAGCAGGTCGAGCCAGACGCCGGTGAGGCCGGTGCAGATGCCGGTGTCGTGATCGGCGCCGTGGGTAGGTTGGGCCCAGGGCTGGACGACGTGCGCCATTTGGGCGAAGGCCTCTTCGACATCGCAGCCGGCCAGTTGCGCGGCGGCCTTCAGAGCGTCAATTCCACCAGGTTCGGGCAAGCGTCATCTCCGTCCGGAAGATAAGTAATGGAAAAGAATAGCACGAGCGCCGCGGCGGGCTGGTTCCGGACAGCGGCGTTCCGGAATCGGACAGTGGAGGAGCGGTGGATCAGGTGGAGTGAGGCGGTTAGGGCTGGACCTCGAATTGCACGTTGGGACACCGGGGCGTAGAAGCGGAAAGGGGAGCGATGCGAACCATCGGACAGGATGTGCGATTTGGGCTGAGGATGTTTTTGGGGCATCCCTGGTTCTCGCTGGTGGCGGTGCTGACGCTGGGAATCGGCATTGCGGCCAACACGACGGTGTTCAGTTGGATCGATACGCTTCTGCTGCGGCCCTATCCGGGGGCCAGCGGCGGCGGGAGCCTGGTGCTTCTGGAAAACTCGAACGCCAGTGCGCCGAATGGGGGCAGGCAGTTGTCGTACCTGGACTGGCGCGATTACAGCCGCGGGCTGCGAGGCCTGACGGGAATCGCGCTTCATCGGGAAGACGTGTTCAGCCTCGGCGACGAAAGCACGGAGTCGCAGGCGGTGTGGGGCGAAGTGGTGACGGCGAACTATTTCGACGTGCTGGGCGTGCGGCCGTACCTGGGGCGCACATTCAACGCCGAAGAGGCCGCGGCAAAGCCGGGAGCGCATCCGGTGGCGGTGGTGAGTTACGGACTCTGGCGGCAGCGGTTTCGCGGAGACCGCGGCGCCGTCGGGAAGACGCTGCGAGTGAATCGTCTGAACCTCACCGTGATCGGCGTCGCGCCGCCGGAGTTTCGCGGCACCATGGCGGGCCTGTCGTTTCAGATTTGGGTGCCGGTGACGATGGGTGAGGACCTGGGGATGCTGCGGCGCGGCGATCTGGACAGCAGGGCGCGGCGAAGGTTTTATGCGGTGGCGCGCCTGGCGAACGGCGTATCCCGAACCCAGGCCGGCGCGGAGGCGCGGACGCTGGCGAGCGCGCTGGAAGCCGCGTACCCGGAAACCAACCGTGGAATCGGCGCCACCGTCTCCCCGGTGTGGGCGTTTTCCAGCGGCGCGCAGGAGATGTTCCTCAAGCCGCTTCGCATCCTGCTGGCGGCATCGCTGGCGGTGTTTCTGATCGCGTGCTTCAACGTTGCGAACCTGCTGATGGCCCGGGCGGCCGGGCGGCGAACCGAGATCAGCGTGCGCATGGCTCTGGGAGCGAGCGGCGGGCGGCTATCGCGCCAGATGTTCACCGAGACGCTGATCCTGGCGGGGGCGGGCGCGGCGGCGGGGGTCGCGCTGTCGTTCTGGTTATCGGACCTGCTTCCGGCGGTTGTGCCGCGCATTCACGCTCCGGTGGCGCTTGGCTTCAACCTGAACCCGGGAGTGCTCGGGTTCACGGCGCTGGCTTTTGCGGCGGCGGCGCTGCTGGCCGGATCGGCGCCCGCCCTGGTGTGGCGGAAAATTCCGATCAACGAGGCGCTGAAGGAAGGAGGACGCGGCGGCGGTTCGGGCGCCACGGCTCAGCGCATGCGCACCATTCTGGTGGCGCTCGAGGTGTCGTTGGCGACAGTGGCGCTGGTGGGCGCCGGTCTGTTCCTGAGGAGTTTGCGAAACGCCCGGGAGATCGATCCGGGCTTTCGCCGCGACGACGTCGTGCTGGGCCGGTTTTACCTGCGGGGTTCGGGGATGGGACGGAGGGATCTGCAGAGCTTCTGCCTCCGCCTGCGCGACCGCCTGCGCGCCAATCGTTCCGTCCGGCAGGCCAGCTATGCCACGTACGCGCCGCTGGGGTCGAATTCCGGCCCGTACACGGATCTTCAAGTGGAGGGCTACGTCCCGGCGCTGGGCGAATCGATGAATGTGAACAACACCGCCGTGGCGCCCGATTACTTCGGGGCGCTGGATATCCCGCTCACCGAGGGCCGGGACTTCCGCGACTCCGACGATGAGAACGCCGCTCCGGTGGCGATCGTCACCCGGGCCTTCGCGCGCCGGTATTTCGGGGGAAGGAATCCTGTCGGCCGGCGCGTGAAATGTTTTGGCAGTTGGCGGACCATCATCGGACTGGCCGGCGATCTCCGGTATTTCGACATCACCGAAACGCCCCGGCCGCACCTGTTCCTCCCGTATCGCCAGGTGGCCGGGCCCGACGATCAGCTTTACTACTTTCTGCGGATTTCGGGCGCGCCGGAACCGGCGATGGCGGCGCTCGATCGCGAATCGGCGGCGGCCGGGCCGCGAGGCGTCGCGGTGGACGCCATGCGCTTCCGCGATTGGACGGAGGTGACTCTGCTGCCGCAGTTGGTGGCGGCGAACCTTCTTTCCGCGCTGGCGCTGATCGCCGTAATTCTGGCCGGGGTCGGGCTCTATGGCGTTATGGCTTACGCCGTTAGCCAACGGACGGTTGAGATTGGCATTCGCGTGGCGCTCGGCGCCCGTCCTCGCGATGCCGTAGCCGGGATTGTGCGAAGCGCGCTGGCGCTGACCGCCGCGGGCCTGGCGGGCGGGCTCGCCGCATCGCTCGCCGCCGGGCGGTTTCTGGCGGCGATGCTGGTCGGCGTCAGCGCAGCCGACCCGATGGTATTCATCTCGGTTGCCGTGTTTCTTGCCGCCGTTGCATTCCTGGCCAGCTATGTCCCGGCGCGGAGGGCGGCGCGGGTGGACCCGATGGTGGCGCTGCGCTGCACGTAGCGGAGGGGCGGGACGGGCAGCCGGGGGCGGAAATTTTATTAGAATTGGAGGGCGCGTCGCGGGGGCGCAGCACGAGGAGGACTGCCACCATGGCGTGGAAGCAGAGGATTGCGGGTTGGGCAGCGGCGATGGCCGCTTTCGGAATTGTGGCCCAAGCGGCGGTGACGACGCCGGTGTTGAGCTCGTCCAGGACGAGCCCGCAGCCTGTTGGGACGTCGATGGTGTGGAAGGCGACGGCGAGCGATATCGATCCGGGGACGATCGAGTATCAGTTCTCCTGGGCGCGCGCCGGCCAGGAGCAGCAGGTGTGGCGGGACTTCAGCTCGAACAACCTGGCGGGGTGGACGCCGGAGATTGCCGACGGGGAGTACACGATCCAGGTGACGGCGAAGAACGCCTCGACCGGGAGCACGGCGACGGGGACGGCGGCGTTTAAGATCGGCACGCGGCTGAACGCGGGGCTGGCGGCGGTGAACCCGACAGCGCATCCACTGGTGGCGCTGTTCAGCGCGCCGGCCTGCGGCACGCCCAACTCGATGCGCGTTGTGTTCCAGCAGGCGACGGGGGCGGGTCCGCAATTTCAGACGACCCCGCAGCCATGCCGGTTCGGGCCGTCGCCGGTAGACCTTTCGAGTATGAATTTTCTGGTCGCCGGGATGTACGGCAACACGACGTATACGATGTACTGGGAGACGCTGAGCCCGGCCGGAGCGGTGCTTCACACCGGGGCGAAGCTGTCGTTCACCACCGGGGCGGTGTCGCCGGCGATTAACTTTCCGGCGTTCACGATGCTGACGGCGCCGGCGGCGGGCGACACGAACCAGCCGGTGCTGTACGTGGATTACCTCTCGATTCCGCAGGCCAACGGGACGCCGGTGCCGACGGCGATCGACATGAGCGGGAACATCCTGTGGTACCTGCCGTCGCCGCAGAGCTGGGTGGGACGGACGGAGGTGGGCGGAAACAGCCTCGGGATCTGGCGGCCCGGGACCACCAACGACACGACGCAGATTGTGCTGCGGGAGTATGACCTGGCGGGCAATGTGACGCTCGAGACATCGGCGGCGGCGATCAACGAGAAGCTGGCGGCGCTGGGGCTTCAGCCGATCAACGGGATTCATCACGACGCGCGGCGAATTTACACGGCGAACGGGCTGGCGCCGAACGGGGATATTGTGATGATCTGTTCGGCCGACCAAGTGACGACCACGGCGCAGGGGGCGACGCCGCAGAACCCGCTGGACATCCTGGGCGACCAGGTGGTGGTGCTGGACCACAACCTGAACCTGGTCTGGGTTTGGAATTCGTTCCTCCACCAGGACATCAACCGGAAGGCGATTCTGGGCGAGGTTTGCCAGCAGAACCAGGCGGGATGCGAACCGTTCAACACGAGCTTCGCCGTCGCCAACGACTGGCTGCACTCGAACACGATTTACTATACGCCGTGGGACGGGAACCTCATTCTGAGCGAGAGGCACCAGGACTGGGTGCTGAAGCTGGCGTTTCAGAACGGGGCCGGGGACGGGCACATTGTCTGGTATCTGGGCGGGAATCTGACCAACACGGCGTATCAGCCGTCGTTTACGCTGAGCCTGAATAAGACGGAGGGGACGGCGGACCTGGGCTTCCCGTGGTTCAGCCACCAGCACGACGCGCAGTTCGCATTTAACGGGAAGAAGATCGGGGGGAATTTCATCTTCACGGTTTTCGACAACGGGAACACGCGGCGGCGGACGTTCGATTCGGCGGCCGACAGCCGGTGCCAGGTTTACTCGCTGAACGAGACCGGGAACGGGGCGAACCTGAACATCAACGCCGATGTGGGGACGTACTCGTTCGGGCTGGGAACGACGCAGATCCTGACCAGCGGGAACCTGTGGTGCGATTCAGGGCTGATCGGATCGGGAATCAACTCGAGCGATTACACGGTGGCCACCGAGCAGACGCAGGCGACGCCGATTGTGTACAGCTTCCAACTGGCGGCGTCGAGCTACCGGATTTTCCGGATGCAGGATTTATACACGCCGCCGGTGAAGTGAGGGAGCGGAGGACTCCGGTGGCCGGTGCGGAAGCGCCGGTCAGCGGGGCAGAGCGGAGCGGCGGCGGCGGAAGAAGTGGAGGAGGGCGAGAAGGCTGGCGCCGCAGAGGAGAAGGACGGAGGTGGAGGATTCGGGGGTTTGGGAGCCCGGTGAGCCGGGGAGGTCGAACTCGAAGGCGTGCTGCTGGCCGTCGAAAAGGCCGGTGCCGACGATCTGGTTATTGTCGTTGATGCCGTAGGCCTGGAGGAGCTGCCAGCCGGAGTCGGAGGGCAGCAGGGCGTTGAGGTCGATGAGCTGGCCGTTGGCGTAGAGGAAGGCGTGGTCGGAGCCGTTGGCGAGCGAGGAGTAGCCGACGACGTAGCCGGAGTCGTTGAGGCCATAGGCGTAGCTCATGGAGCCGCCGAGGGTGCCGAGGTCGACCATGCGGCCGCTGGAGTCGAGGAAAGCGTGAAGGTAGCCGGAGCTGGTGGAGGCGGCGCCGGCGACCTGGCCGGAGTTGTTGAGATCGAAGGCGTAGCTGGAGGAGCCGCCGAGGGTGCCGAGGGGGACGAGGGCTCCGCCGTACCAAACGAAGCCACGGAACTGGCCGGGGCCCTCCGTGCCGTAGCCGGCCACGGCGCCGGAGTCGTTGACGGCGTATGCGGCGCTCCAGTTGCCGCCCGGGAGGTAGCCCAGTTGGTGGAGGGCGCCGCCGCTGTAGAGAAAAGCCTGGCCGTCGCCGCCGGCGACCTGGCCGGTATCGTTAATGGCGGCGCCGTAGGTGTTGGCGCCGAGGTCGGTGTAGCCGGAGCCGTTCCAGATGACGCCGTGGGCCTGGCCGTTTACGTAATAGCTGCCGGTGGCGGTGCCGGAGGAGTTGACGCCATAGGCGTAGCTTTCGGCGCCGTTGAGAGCATTGGAAAGATCGAGCAGCCCGTTGGAGCCGTACAGGAAGCCCTGGGTAAGGCCGAAAACGTTGGGGCTCCATCCGACCACCTGGCCGGCGTCGCTGATGCGGTAAGCGACGGCGCCGGAGCCGCCGAGAGTACCGAGATCCTGAACGGTGCCTGACCCGATAGGCGAGGCCTGGGCCATGATGAGCGGGAAAAAGGCGATAAGTAAAGTGGCTCGCATGGCGGAACACCGGCCGGCGCAGGGCATCGGCAAGTTGAGTATGCCATAGGCGGGCGAGGGGGGGAATCGGGAGAAAGTTTTATTTTGAGAGTAATTCCGTACTATCCCCCCGAGAAAGTAAGGGGTATAGCGGAGAAGGTCTTGGTAGGGGAGCTAGCTGGCGCTCTCTTCGAGCTCGAGGGCACGCTCACGCTGCCAGCGGAGGCGGCCCTGGAACTCCTGCCATAGGGTGGAAAAGCCCGCCCAGTAGTAGCCGGCGACGAAGAGGAGCAGGAAGGGGACGGTGAGGTAGTTCATGGTGTCGATGGCGTAGGCGACCATGAGGAAGAAATAAGTACCGAAGGCAAGCTCGGCGTAGGGGAGCCAGCCGGAGCGGCGGCGGTATTTGACCTGTTGGAGTTTGACTTTGCCGGAGGCGCCGAGGGCGTACTTGGGGGTGCGGGCGAAGCTGGTCTGGACGCCGAACAGGGCTTCGAGGACGGCCTTGGTGTTGATGATGGTGAGGGCGATGCCGGAGGCCATGAGGGCGGGCAGGAGGAAGATGCCGCGCTTCCAATCTTTGCCGAACAGCTCGCGGTGGGCAATCAGGTAAAACGCCGAGATGGACCAGAAGGAAGCAATGATGAGAGGAAGATCGAGCAGGACCATCTCGAGCCAGCCCATGTAGAAGCGGACAATCATGACCGGGAGCATGAGGGCGGCGACGATGATCATGAGCGGATAAGAGATGTTCGGGGTGAGGTGGAAGAAGGCCTCGATTTTGTTGCGGCGGGGGATGTCGGATTTGAGGATGGCGGGAAGGAGCTTCTTGGCGACCTGGGTGAGACCCTTGGCCCAGCGGGACTGCTGGACCTGGAAGCCGTAGGTTTCGACGGGGAGTTCGGAGGGGCAGTCGATGGAGGGGACGTACACGAAGCGCCAGCCTTTGAGCTGGGCGCGGTAGCTCAAGTCGGAGTCCTCGGTGAGGGTGTCGTGCTGCCAGCCGCCGGCGTCGTCGATCATGGAGCGGCGGAGGATGCCGGCGGTGCCGTTGAAATTGAAGAAGAGGCCGCCGCCGCAGCGGGCGCCGTGCTCGAGCACGAAGTGGGCGTCGAGGAGCATGCCTTCGACTTCGGTGAGCAGGTTGTAGTGGCGGTTGAGGTAGCTCCAGCGGGTTTGGACGACGCCGACATTGGAGTCTGAAAAGTAGTGGACGGTGCGTTCGAGGAAATCGCGGGGCGGCAGGAAATCGGCATCGAAGACGGCGATGAGCTCGCCGGTGGCCGATTCCAAACCTTCCTGAAGGGCGCCGGCTTTGTAGCCGTGACGGTTGGCGCGGTGGCGGTACTCGATGGGGTGGCCTTGGGCGCGGAGACCGGCGACCAGGCGCTCGGTGAAGGCGTGCGTGTCGTCGGTGGAATCGTCCAGCACCTGGATCTGGAGCAGGTGGCGGGGGTATTCCATCTTGCAGGCTTCCTCGAGGAGGCGCTCAACGACGTAGCGCTCGTTGTACAGAGGAAGCTGGACGGTGACGCGGGGAAGATCGGAGGCGGAGAAGCGTTGGGAGGGCTGGTGGCGGAGGTTCTTGCGGAACTTCCAGTATTCGTGGATGACTTTATAGCGGTGGAGACCGTAGAAGGAAAGAATGATGAGGACGGTGAAGTAGGGGACGAGGATGAGCCAGTCGAAAAACTGGAGGTGGTAGATGCCGGCGAACGTAGTGTCGGTGAGCGAGTTCACCAGGCGGGTGGTGAAAGAAGCGGCCAAAAACGACGGGGCTATGGGAGCGGGTAGCATGATCCGGAGCAGGACGCTCTTTTCAGCATACAGCTTAACAGAATCGGACAACTGGATTCCTTAAGATTTGCTCATCTTTGGGGGCCAGAGGTACCGGTGAAAGGGAGCCGGAGGGCGTGGGGAGGCAGCGCCTTGTGGGGCGCGGAGTTGCGGGAGACTCCGGCGAAAGAAAGCCGAAAGTGGTTGCACAGCGACGGAAATTGGCGCGTAATATGATGACCGGTATGAAGAAAACTGGTTCGGGGAGCGGGGCGGCGGGAGGCGGGGGACCGGCCCGGAGCGTGGAGGAGTATCTGGAGAGTGTACCGGAGCCGGCGCGGGGGACGCTCGGGAAAGTCCGGGCGGCAATCCGGGCGGCGGCGCCGGAGGGGACAACGGAGGGGATCAGCTACGGGATGCCGATGTTCAAATACCAAGGCGTGCTGATGTGGTATGCGGCGTTTTCCGGGCACTGCTCGCTGTTTCCGGGGAGCAAGGCGGTTATGCGGGAGTTCGAGGAGGAACTCCAGCGCTACGAGACCTCGAAGGGGACGATACGGTTTCCGGTGGACAAGGCTCCGCCGGCGGGGCTGGTGAAAAAGCTGGTGAAGGCGAAGGTCAAGGAAAACGAGGCGCGGAAGAAGCGGTGAAGGGCGGCGGGCTGGTAGAATCCAGGGCACCGGGGACGGGACACCGGGGAATGGAGGGGCGATGAAGAAGGTCATGATTGCGCTGATGGCGGCCGCTCTGGCGGGGCCGTCGCTTCTGGCACAGGGGGCGCCGCCGCAAGGGGCGCCGGACCAGCCTTACACGCTGGAGTATTACTACAAAGTGCAGTGGGGGCACCAGCAGGAGTTCCTGCAGCTTTTCTTGAAGAATCACTATCCGCTGCTCAGAAAGATTGTGGAAAGCGGAAGGATGCTGTCGGTGAAGATCGAGACGCCGGCGAATCATATGACGGAGGAGTCGCGGTGGGACTACCGGGTGACGATCAAGTTCAAGAACTCGGCGCTGGCGACGACGGCGAATCCGGACGAGGAGAAGCTGATCAAGCAGCTTTGGCCGGACCAGGCGACCTACGAGCGCGAGGAGCAGCGGCGATTTGAGATCCTGCTGGCGCACTGGGATCTGCCGGTATCGGATATCACGCCGAAATAGGCGTCGCGGACACGCCACCCAACCAGGGCGCGCCGCCAAAGCCCTCCGATCGCGGCACGGGCAGGTGGCTCCGAGAGGCCGCAGAATGGCAGGGATCGAAAGCGGCTGTGAAGGCCGCGCCTTCGAAGGCGTTCGCCGGAGGCGCGGACAGGCGGTCCAAAACGGGCCGCGCCACCGGCTATGAAGGCGGCCCGGCCGGGACTCTCCGGCAGGGCATTCCGACGGAAGGGGGTGGCGTAGAATAGCCGTGCACCGCTGCCTTATTGTTTTATTGCGGTCGGAATGCCACCCAATCTCGCTCGTGCAAAGGTGGCACCATAAGACCGCTCATAGTGGATAAGCAGTGTTATCGGGCCTTTGACGTTGTTAATATCGTGGATACTCTCCCCTGCAGCTAGCCGAAATCTGGCAGAAAGGGAGCTTTTTTCTCTGGCAATTCCGGGCCGGCGCGGGAAATGGCGGGTTGGCGTAGAACAGGGAGGTAACGAAGATGAGAAGAGCGACTTTCGCGGGGTTCATGGCTGCTACCTGGCTCGCAACTTACGGCTGGAGCCAGACTGTAAGCGGCATCGAGCAGTCGGGCCTGACAAACGGCAGCAGTGGCTTCTGGAATCACCACCCATTTGCTTTCCTTGACTATGCACGGGGGGGTATTCCGAATTTATTGGGGATGTGGTCAGCCTGACGGACTCTGCGATGAGTACGCCGCCAATGGTCATACGTACTTTTCTTCTGAGCCCGTTTCTGTAACTAATCCGGCACCATCGGTCTGTGACATTCAAGACCCCGGAGCCGTTCTGTTCAAGGGAACCTATTACATGTTCGCGGAGGGGATTAAACCCGGCGCTCCGCCGAACGCTGGCTGCAACAATGAGGCAGGAGCTGGCAATGAGCATGCTGCCATTTATGAGTTCACGAGTGGGGACGGGGTCAATTTTTCAGTCGCGAACAACGGCAACCCCGTGATCGTACCTTCCCCCGACCAACCAAGCCCTTGCTGGACGTGTTATGTAGGCCATGGGTACTTTGGCCCATCCCCCGTCGTCATGGAGTCGGGAAGTCTCATGCGTGTGTACTTTACTCAGAACGTCCCAGGCTATGGGATAGCCGGCGGGGCCAACGGGATCGTATCGCTGGACACGACAAATGGAACCACTTTCTCGAACCCGCGCTTGATCATGGCTGGGGCGTACTGGGCAAATGTGAAGCGGGTGGGTCTTTACAATGGGGACTACCCGATGGTCATGACCTACAACTACGGCGGTAACGCTTACGCGTCTACCAGTAGCACCACGAGCGATGCCTTCCCTGCGCCGCCCGGAGTCCAGATCGCCACGAATCCAACGTGGGACGAAGCGCCGACGCTAGAAAGTGATGAGTACGGGCTTTTTCTAAACGCTAATGGGGGTGCGTTTTCGCATCCGGTAAGTGGCCAAATGAATTTCTGGTGGGGTGGCTCCGCCACTACCGGAAAATATATTTGGGCGGGCGAGACTAGCGCCGCCCATTTCTTTAGTTTCTAAAGGATCCCGCTGCCGGCTGATCCGCTCGGTTGCCAGGCGAAAAGAAGAACCTGCGGCCGATCGCGACGCGGCTGGCGCTGGAGGAGGTCCGCGTTCGACAGTAGCTTTATCACCTCTCGTGACCGGCTGCGGTTAGCGGCGCGGCGCGACGCGACGTGGCGACGTTTCCGGCAACCAGCGGCGCGATACCCCGTGGCTTTCGCGGGCGTTCGCATCCTGAGGATGATCCCCGGTGCCAAAGCAGGCTTCTTCAGCCAGCACAAATGTGCGGAGTATTCAAGCACTGACTTGTTCCTGAGAGTGCGACCGATGATGCCCAAGAACGTCCCCGCCGGCTCGATATTCTGCGCCCCGGACTTTGACCTGTTCGTAGAATCGCTTCAATTACGGACTGTAATTTGGCCGCTCACCGTCCTAAAGTGATTCTCGCAGCCCGTGTCGGGAGGGCCGCGACAAACGAGTTGGTGGGTATCGGGTCAGGTTTCCGCAAGTCATCAACGGACGTTTCGCCTCGACCCGGCGCCGAGCCGCCTACGCTTCCGGGCTTCAAGACCGCCTCACTGTCCTATACGATATGGAAATCAAAGAAGTGCCAGACGGGAGTTGGACAGGTGGGTACTCTCCGGTTTTGCTCACGCCTTCCGCCCACCGCAGCCAATGCTCATGGACGGCGAACGGGACCACTGCAGCGGCAATATCGAACGGGCGCCCGGCATCTCTGGAATCGCCATACTTCACCTCTATTTTCCATGCGCCGTTGTAAACGGGAACCGGACCCCCTCCCTGCGGCCACCAGCCTGACACGTCTTTCCGATGGACAAGCAGCCACAAGTAAGCGTCAATTGGCACGTCGGCTGTGCCCGTGACTTCTCCGTAGGCTGCAACGTGGTGGCCTGCTTTGGGCGCAAGGATACTGACGAGACTCCGGCGGCGCAGAGGATGACGAACTGCTTCGCGAAAAGCGTGCGGCAGAATTTTGCCGAAACGCGATCGCCAATCATATCGCCACAGCGTCCGGCGGTTGTAACCTTGCTGTTCCCAACTATCGCCGTACGGGTCAAGCGTAGGGGATTCCGTGCGACTGAATAGCGCCGTGGTTCGTACGACGGTCTCCAGCCGGAACATCGCATCTCCGCGCAGGAACTCGAACAAATTGTGAATGCTTGGAATGTGAATGTCGTCGATCACCAGCAGCGCGCCGGTGTCCAGGTGTGGGTATAGATGGTAATACTCCAAGTCCGGAAACGGGTAGGCATGCGGGCCGTCAATGAGGACCAATTGGAGCTTTGCCTCAAAGCGGAACTGAGGCAGCGTCCGCTGCGAGGGCCCTTCGACGAATTGCACGATGCCGGGCCGTAGCAGAGGCGAATTTCGCACGCTGGAGACGCTGCCTCCAATGTCAAGAGCAAATGCTGTGTGGTTTTGGCTGAGGTGCGATAGCAGCAGCGTGCTTGCGCCGCAGCCTGTCTCGGCTGAGTGGAGGACGGTGCGCCCAGCGGCATGCGCCGCAATCGCGCGCAGGGCTGGCGCCGAGAGCGTGCCCGCCGCGTGCAGTACGGGCTGGATTTGAATTACCTGCTCCAGAATTTCGCGCATGCGCAGTCGAGGCTAGATGAACCGAAGGCCGCTCGCGGCTACCATCATCCTACAGGCGAGCCGCACACTGCCATGGCGAGCGTGTGCGAACCGATAATCGCTCCGCTATGCCACAGACTACGCGGCGGATGGCCTCTGCCGCGCGGGAGTCGCACCCCGGGAATTCCGCCTTATGGCCGGCCGCTCGGATCCGCCTGACATCTGCGGTTCAGCCAAGTGGTACAGCGAATCCGCTCCAGCCGGGACTTTCACGGGCGGCCGGGACAGGCGGCCCGGACCGGACCCGCCTCGGCAAAAGCTTCCGCGGACTAATGCGTGTTGTAGAGGAAGGAAAGCTGAAGGCGGACTTCGCTGCCGGTGAAGGTGTTGGGGAGCGGGGGGAATGGGTTGGAGGCGCTGATGCTGGCGACGGCGGCGCGGTCGAGGGCGTCGGCGCCGGAGGGGGTGGCGATGACGAGTTTCGGGACGGAGCCGTTCTTGGCGATGGCGAACTGGATCTGGACGCGGCCGCGGCGGCCCATGCGGGCGCTTTCGGGGATGACGGCGAACCAGTTGCGGCGGACGGCGGCGAGGACCTGGATGAGATAAGGGCGGAAGTCGATGCCCTTGGGGTCGCTGAGGAGCTCGAGCTGGCTCTGGATGTGACCGCGCTGGGGCACCGGATGGAGGGGATCGGCGCCCTGGTCGTCGACGTCGCCGACGACAACGCCTCCTCCGCCGGCGCCGTGAGAGATGCTGCGGATGGCCTCATCGACGCTGGTTTTGGGGAGTTCGATTTTGGGCAGGTTGCCGCCGATGGGGTGTGTGGAGGACTGGCTGCCGGGAGTTTCGAAGGCGAGCTTGGGCTTTTCGGCGGGCGGAAGCGGAGGCGGGGGCAGGGCGTTGGGAAGACCCTGGGCCATGACGGGGCTTTTCACCGTGGTGTCGATGGTGGGCGGGGCGGCGAGTGCGGGGGCGGGGGCGCCCGGCATCTGGGCGGGGACGGGGGCGTGGAAACGGTTGTGACCCGGGGCGGTGACGGGCTGAGGGCGGTGGAGAAGGCTTTCGAGATTGATCTCCTTGCTGACCTTATTGACGTTGGGCTCCTTTTGAGTGAGATCCATGGGAGGGGCGATCAGAGGGGTGGCTTCGCGGAGGCTGGCGTTCACCGGGACCATCTCGACGAACTTGCGGGCCGAATCGATGCGCAGGATGAGCAGGAGGAAGAGGCCGAGGCCGATGTGGAAGAACACCGAGCCGAGACCCGCGCGAAGAAGGCGCTCCTCGCCCGGCTTTTCCCAAGCCAGGAGGAGCTGTAATTCCGGTTCCACCTGCGGGTTCATATGTGCTGAAGAATGACGACGCTTGAAAGCAGCCCGAGGTTGCGGAACTACGCTTCAGGCAGGCGCCTGAAGCTGGGAAGCGACTAGCCTCGTATGCTCTTCAATCTTAGCAAGGATGGCGAAGGCGGCATCGAGGGCGGCGAGACCGGCGTGGCCGTCGACCTGGGGCGGGCGGCGCGTGGAGACGGATTCAAGGAAGGATTCAATCTCCAGGCGCAGGGGCTCGTCGTGGGTGACGGGGAGGGTTTGGAAGCCGATCTGCCGGTCGCCGGAAACGCTGAAGACGCTGACATCCTGGCGCTGGTAATCGGCGGTGATGTACTGGTGGGGCTGGAAGAGGCGGAGCTTGCGGACGCGCTCGGTGGAGACGCGGCTGGCGGTGAGATTGGCGATGCAGCCGCCGGGGAAGGCGAGGCGGACGCTGGCAATATCGACTTTGCCGGAGAGGATGGAGAGGCCGGCGGCGCGTACTTCGGAGGGCTGCTGGCCGGTGAGATGAAGGACGATGTCGATGTCGTGGATCATGAGGTCGAGCACGACGTCGACATCGAGGCTGCGGGGGCTGAAAACGCTGAGGCGATGGATTTCGAAGAACAGGGGCTGGCGGACGATGGAGGCCAGGGCGGCGATGGCGGGGTTGAAGCGTTCGAGGTGGCCGGCCTGGAGGATGCGGCCGCGGCGGGCGGCGGTTTCGACGAGGGTGCGGGCGGAGGCGGGGTCTGAGGCGATGGGTTTTTCGACCAGCAGATCGGCGCCGGCATCGAGCAGGCGGCAGCCGAGGGAGGCATGGAGGGACGTGGGCGCGGCCAGGATGGCGGCGGGCAGCGGGCCGACGGCGAGAAGTTGATCGATAGAGGGATAGACGGGACAAGCGCCTTCGGCGGCGGCGGCGGCACGGTCGAGTTGAGGATCGACGACGGCGGCGAGGGTGGCGTGGGGCGACTCACGGATGACGCGGACGTGATGGCGGCCGAAGGCTCCGGCGCCGATGACGGCGGTGGGGATGGGGGACAAGCGAGGCTCCTCGATCTGATGATAGGCCAGCGGAGCGGGCAGAAGGGGGAGAAGATTCAGCGGGTGGCGACGACGAGGTAGCTGTAGGCGCCTGTGGGGCCGAAGTGGAGGGTGCGCCAGCCGGCGGCGGCGAGGGTGGATTCGACGGTGGCGACGGAGATGCGGTGGGCGGAGGGAGGGCCGGGAGGCGGGGAAGCGTCGTGGCGCCAGTCGAGGATAGCGAGGCGGCCGGTGGGGACGAGGATGCGGGCGGCTTCGGCGAGGGCGGCGGAGGGGTCGGAAATCTCGTGCCAGACGTTGGCGAGGAAGGCGATGTCGCAGCAGGCGGCGGGCAGGCCGGTCATGGAAGCAGCGCCCTGGTAGAGCTCGACGTTGGCGGGAGCGCCGGGCTGTTCGAGCTTGGCGCGGAGAAGCTTCAGCATGTCGGGCTCGAAATCGACAGCCATGACGCCACCACCGGGGGCGAGGAGACGGGCAAAAGGCAGGGCAAAGTAGCCGGTGCCGGCGCCGATGTCGGCGACTTTCATTCCCGGGGCGAGGCCGAGGATGCCGGCGACCTCACCGGGAGGGAGCCAGCCGAGGCGCGCGGGGTCTTCGAGGCGGTGGGCCTGGGAGGGGTGGAAGGTCCGTTCGTTGCGCGTCACTCTATATGGATGCGTGCCGGGGCCGGAAGGTGACAGGCTGGCGAGAGAGTTATTCGCCCGACGGGGGGTAGCCGGCGATGGCGATGCCGGACTCGGCGGCGCGGGCGAGCATCCGGTCGCGGTCCAGCAGCAATGTGCGGCCGGCGTCGACGGCGAGCAGGGTGGTTCCGGTTTCGCGCATGACGTCAATGGTCTGGAGGCCGGCGACGGGGACATCGAACAGGAGATGGCCGCGGCGGCGGCTGGACTTGACCAGGCGCAGGGGGCGGCCGTTGACCAGCGAGGCGGCGCGGCGGAGCATGGCGTCGGTGCCTTCCATGGCCTCGACGGCGACGCAGGCGCGCTCGCAGACGGCGACGCTCTGGCCGACGTCGAGCGAGGAGAGAGCGGCGGCGATGCGGCGGCCATACTGGGCGTCCTTTTCTTCTTCGGCGGAGGGTTTGCGCGGGGTGAGCGGGCCGAGGCCGGCGAGGAGAGGTTTGAGCAGGGCGGTGGAATCGACCAGGCGGATGCCCTCCTGTTCGAGGACGCGGGCAACGCCGCCGATGAGGGCATCGGTGTTGCGGGCCGGGAGGGAGGCGAGGAGCTTGAAAAGGCGCCAGTCGGGACGGATGGAGGAGAAGATGCTGGCGTGTTTGACCTGGCCGCACAGGGCGACCTCGGTGAGGCGTTCGGTTTTGAGGATGTCGATGAGGCGGCCGAGGTCGCCGAGCGAGATCCAGTGGCAGGTTTCGGCGAGCGAGGCGACTTCCGGCGAGGCTTCCTCGCGGATGGCAATGACGACGACGGAGAGGCCGAGGGCGCGGGCGTTTTCAAGCGCCAGCAGGGGGAAGCGGCCGTTGCCGGCGATCATGGCGATGCGGCTCATTTGACGACGCCGCGGCTGGAGGCGCGGAGGAAAGCGACGAGGTCGTCGATTTCGGGCGAAGGGGGGATTTCGGCGGCGATGCGGGCGATGGCCTGGCTGGTATTGAGGCTGGGGCTGGCGAGAAGGCGGAAGGCTTTCTGGAGGGAGTCGATGGAGGCGGCGGAAAAGCCGCGGCGCTCGAGACCGGTCTTATTGGCGCCGTAGATTTTGATTTCGCGCGGGCTGACGGTCATGGAGAAGGGCAGGACGTCCTGGGTGACGACGCTGTAGCCGCCGATCATGGCGTGTTTGCCGACGCGGGTGAACTGGTGGAGGCCGGTGAAGGCGCCGACGACGGCGAAGTCTTCGACGATGACGTGGCCGCCGAGGGTGACGCCGTTGGCGAGGACGATGTGGCTGCCGATGCGGGCGTCGTGGGCGACGTGGACATAGGCCATGAGGAGGTTGTCGTCGCCGAGGCAGGTGAGCATGCCGCCGCCTTCGGTGCCGCGGTGGATGGTGACGAATTCCCGGATGCGGTTACGGCTGCCGATGCGGGTTTGGCTGGGCTCGCCGCGGTACTTGAGATCCTGAGGGGCGACGCCGGCGGTGGAGTAGGGAAAAAAGATGTTGTCCTCGCCGATGGCGAGGGGGCCTTCGAGAAAGACATGGGCCATGAGGCGGGTGCGGGCGCCGATGGAGACGCCGGGGCCGACGATGCAGAAAGGGCCGATGTCGGCTTGGGGATCGATTTGAGCGGCCGGATCGACGAGCGCGGTGGGATGGATGGCCATGGCCGGCGGATCAGCCGCTGACGAGGCCGTCGACGGGCGCGGGAAGCGAGATGACGGGCGCCTTGTCGGCGAGCTTGCACATGAGCTGGGCTTCGGCGACCACGTTGCCGTCCACGGTGGCCTGGCCGTGCATTTTGGCGACGCTGGCTTTGCGGCGGGTGACTTTCATTTCGATGCGCAACTGGTGGCCGGGCAGGACGGGGCGGCGGAACTTGGCTTCCTCGATAGCGGCCAGAAGGACGAGCTTGCTGTGGCGGTCGGGGATGCTGGAGAGCACAAGGACGCCGGCGACCTGGGCCATGGCCTCGACAATGAGGACGCCGGGCATGACGGGGTAATCGGGGAAGTGGCCGGCGAAGAAGGGCTCGTTGATGGTGACGTTCTTGATGCCGACGATGCGTTCCTCTTCGAGCTCGATGATGGCGTCCACCAGCAGCATGGGATACCGGTGCGGGAGGATCTCGCGGATCGCCTGAATGTCGAGGATGGGCATGGCCGGAAGACGAACCCGTTATTATAACAGGCGATGTCATCGATCCTTGGCCTGATAAAGCGGCAGCAGCCGCAGATGATCGCGATGATCCGGGAGATGGTGGAGTGCGAATCGCCGAGTCTGGATGCGCGGGCGGTGAACCGGTGGGTGGAGATGGCGGCGGACCGGATGAGCGGGATGGGGAAGATCACCACGTACGCCGGGGGCGCGTATGGGCGGCACCTGCGCTGCGAGTTCACGCTGCCGGGGCGGAAGAAGGAGGGGCGGATCCTGGCGCTGGGGCACTCGGACACGGTATGGCCGCTGGGGACGCTGGCGAGGATGCCGTTCCGGCAGGCGGGGGGAAGGCTGTGGGGGCCGGGGGTGTTGGACATGAAGGCGGGGATCGTGTTTTTCCTTTTTGCGATGCGGGCGCTGCGGGAGACCGGGACGGAGGTGAAGACGAAGGTGGTGCTGCAGATCAATTCGGATGAAGAGGTGGGGAGCGAGACGTCGCGGCCGCTGACCGAGGAGGGGGCGCGGGGGAGCCACGCTGTGCTGGTGCTGGAGCCGGGAACCGGGCTGGAGGGGAAGCTGAAGACGGCGCGGAAGGGCGTGGGGGACTACACGGTGAAGGTGCTCGGGCGGGCGTCGCACGCGGGAGTGGATTTCGAAAGCGGGGCGAGCGCGGTGGTGGAGCTGGCGCGGCAGGTGGAGCGGATCGCGGGGTTCACGGACTTGAAGCGGGGGGTGACGGTGAATCCGGGGGTGATTTCGGGCGGCACGCGGACCAACGTAGTGGCGGCGGAGGCGGCGGTCGAGGTGGATATCCGGGTGGCGAGGCTGGGGGACGCAGCGCGGCTGGAGAAGAAATTCCGGGCGCTGAAGCCGGTGGACGGGCGCTGCCGGATTGAGGTGGAGGGCGGGCTGAACCGGCCGCCGATGGAGCGTACGGCGGGGGTGCGGCGATTGTTTGAGCGGGCGCGGAATGTGGCGGCGGAGGCGGGGCTGAGGGCGGCGATTGAGGAATCGGCGACGGGAGGCGGGTCGGACGGGAATTTCACGGCGGCGCTGGGGACGCCGACGCTCGACGGGCTGGGAGCGGTGGGCGAGGGGGCGCACGCGCTGAAGGAGAGCATCCTGGTGAACCGGATCGCGGACCGGACGGCGCTGCTGGCGCTGCTGGTGGCGGATGGGTTGATGTAGGAAAAAAGAAGATCGCGAGGCAGCCGGAGTGGGAGCCGGCTGTTTCAAAACATCCCGTGAATCGATTCCGCTCACTTGTTGGCGTGCCGGGCGAGCTGGCGGAAGCGGCACTGCCGTCTGAGCCGGAACGGGCTTCGAACTGCAAAAATCCGTCACCCAGGGCTCCGCCCCCACCCTCACCCAAACCATCAACCTCAACAACCAGATCACCGGCTTCCAATACGATGCCAACGGCAACGAAACCGAGGACGCGGCGCGCAATTCCTACGGTTACGACTTCGAGAACCGGCTGGTGTCGGGGCCAGCGGGGCAATATTCGTACAACCCGGCCAACCAGCGGGTCTGGCGGTATACGAGCTCGAACGGCTACGACGAGTTCGCCCTCTACGGCCTGGACGGCAAACGCCTGGCCACCTACAAAATCAACTTCACCATGCCGGCCGGCGAGACCCCGGCCTATGCTACCGTGACCACCGTGGACACCGACGTCTACTTCGCCGGCCGCCTCATCGGCCAGGGTGGCCCAACGTTCGCCGCCACCCCCACCGACAACATCGCCAGCACCCGCTCCGGCCCCAGCACCGCCAACGGCCTCATCGTCCCCTCCAGCTTCTTCCCCTGGGGCGAAGAACAAACCTCAACCACCAACGACCGCGTAAAATTCGCGACCTACCGGCGGGACTCCGAATCGAACCTCGACTACGCCTGGAACCGGTATTACAACAACGCAACCGCAAGGTTCATGTCCCCCGACCCGTCCAGCGGCAGCACAAGTCCCGCCAGCCCCGAAAGCTGGAACAAGTACAGCTACGTCCTCAACGACCCAATCCGCAACAATGACCCCAGCGGGCTCTATTGCATGGGTCCCGGCATCGGTTTCGATCCCTTCGACCCCTGCCAAGGCGACGGAGACGGCTGCTCGGCGACCCTCTGGGGCAACGACTTCGTTCCCCTGGCACCTGGCGGCGCCTCCCTTTTCTGTCAGGCGCTGCCCGTGCTGCCCGTCGTCGCGGTCTGCCCGGCGGGATGGCTACGGAACGCCAAGGGCGGCTGCGTTCCGCCGCCATGCCCGCCGAAATACCAAGCCTGGATCGACGCCCACGGCACGGACGCGGTCGCTGCGGGACTACCAGAAGCGAATGCCTTGGCCCTGACCTCAATCGAAACGGATTGGGGAAAAGGAAACTTTGCGAAAAATGGCAATGCCTTTTTTAATCTTGAAACATTTTGGAAGCCCGGGACGCCAATGCCCGGGAATAAGTTTGCCGACCAACTAGGTTGGATGCCAGCTAGCGAGATGATCAGAAGCGGAACCTTAGAGGGATATTACGCCCTCGTGGCGACCTACAGCAGCCCCCTGAACTCGTTCCTGTCGGCGGCCGCAAGATTTAGCAACCTCACAGCAACCAATCCGACGACATTCGATGAAAACGCGGCGGCAGATGGCATAAACGCCGCCAAGAGCCCTGCTTTCTTTACAAGAGAGAAGATTTTTGCGGATTGCCTCACGGGAAAATAATGACGATGCGAATGCCCACGATCGTTAGACCCTTATCTGGCTCCGCAATCTCGCCTTCCATTGTCTGGATGAACAGCACGCCTTCGTTTGCCGGGCGCATAGAGAATTTGCGCGGACGGCGATGATGAGGTTCTCAGCCTTATTGCTCGGGCTCTTGCTCCAGCCGGCCATGGAGTACGGACAAGCCCAAAAAGCGGCAAGCCTTCCCTTCACCCTGACCTGGACCGAAGGCAGATGCATCGGATGCAAGGTCGCCCATGGACTCGGAAGGGTTCACTTTACCAGTCGCGAGGATGTCTGGGCCGTTGGCGTCAATGGGGCTCACGCTGCAGGTCCCTGTATCGTCGTTCATAGTACCGACGCCGGAAGCGGATGGAGAGAATTGCCCCAGACACGTCAATACCCTTGCGACCCCGACGGTCCGCCCGCCCTTTCATTCCTGAATGCCATGCGCGGCTGGATCGCATGGCGGCACGAAGCTGACGACGAGCCCAGGATGATGAGCACGCGTGACGGAGGCCAGCATTGGCAGAAAGTGTCTCGCCAGGAACTTCAAAGAATACAGATGGTTGATGACAGCCGCGGGTACGGAACCGTGGCTGACGAGTTCTTTCGCACGAACGACGCAGGCCATTCCTGGGCGGAATCAAAGATCCCGGATATAGCTTCCATCGATCACCTATTTTTCCTGACTCCGGAGAGTGGTTGGATCTCCGGCTCTGCCGGTGTCGACGGAAAGGACTTTTTCGTGTTCAGAACTGTCAACAGCGGCAGGGATTGGGAAGAATCCCGAACTACTCCTCCAGAGAAGCCGGCTGATGTACGAGACCTCTTCTTCCTCGACCAACTGCGCGGCTGGCTCATCACTTGGGGCTTCAACGATGACGGCTCCTATTTGTATTCCACAGTCGACGGAGGATTGCACTGGACGCCGGATCCCGATCTATCATTTCAGGGAAAGGGCAGGTGGGCGAGCGTAGTTCGGTTTACGTCTGGAGAGAGAGGCTTCGTCTTTTTAGAGGACAGAGATCAAGGACAACGCGCGATGATTTACACCCTCGATGGGGGTGCCCACTGGGATAAGCAAGCGCTACCGGATTCAGTGTACTATTGCCAGATCTTAGAGGGCGATCTTTTGTGTAGTGCGGCGCCTGGATTCCGCCTGTTAACGGTGCATCCAAAGTGACGCGGTGACCGTCGTCGATGGCGCGACGAAGCGGTACTCCACTGACGCAGGTAGCAAAATGACGATCTACGGCGCCAAGACGACCTATTCCTCCGTCACCACCCCGCCGTTTCCCACCACCGCCACCATAGACGGCCGCTGGACCCAAACCATCCTCGACGGCCTCGGCCGCACCGTCTCCGTCATCCAGGGCGACTCCGGCGGCGCCCACTCCGAAGTCGACACCACCTACACCCCCTGCGGCTGCTCTCCCCTCGGCAAAGTCGCCACCGTAACCCAGCCCTACGACCCCAAGAACAAGCCCAACCCCATCCCCACCACCGTCTACACCTACGACGGCCTGGGC
>DAIDHC010000225.1 GCA_027452065.1 Bryobacterales bacterium | reverse complement strand
CTGCTTGTCGACGATCCTTGATAGAGCTGCGGCGGCGGCCGCGTCGATGCCGGGCACGCCCGAGTGCTGATCGACGATCTGCCTGAGTACGGGGATCGACTCGGGGCCGCGCGGCCGGTAGATATTGGCCAGAGCGGACTGGACAAGATAAAACTCAGGGCTCGTGCTGAGTGACGGGAGCGAGGAGCTCAGCGCCGATACCGCGGCATCGGAGTTCAGTCCGATGGCGGCCGCGAAACCGAGGGCGTGGCTCGAGGGACGCGGAGATCTCATGAGAGCGTTGGCGGCCGCGAGCGCGGCTTGGGGGTTGGCCGGCGGCGAGCGTAGGCCGTCCAGGCACTTCATGTCGTCGTTGGCGCCTGGGCTGGGAAGATTCTCGTACCAGGAAATGAGGTACTGGAGCAACTGGTCTTCGAGCGTTCCGGAATTGCCAGCCGTGGCGGCTGCGCTGCCGAGAGGCAGGAAAATGTCAGTGGGGAGGAGGAGCCTTCCGGTAGGCATCGGCAGGATTCGGAAACGGCCCCCGCTTTGCGCGAGAAACCAGACGCCGTTTTGTCCGATCAGCGAGCTTGGGAGCTGAGGCGGAATCGCGTACTGTTCGCCGGAAGCCAGGGCGGCTGACAGAATCGGCCCGGGAACCCGGCCTTTCAGGACCCTGGACACGCTCAGCGCCAGCGTGAACTGCCCGGCCGCCGGTTCGCCGGCGATGCTGGTCAGCCGGCAGATGGCAACGACGTCCGCGCTTTGCCCTAGCGCGGTGATCGGGATGCCCGCGCGGCAGAACGGCAGATTTGGCAGGAGCGCGAGCGATAGCGGGATGAGTTTCTTCGCGAGCATCGGGCGGCGCGGGGAAACGTTGCTTTGCGGGTGCGGAGCGGAGGAGGCGTCGCGAACGGGCGCGGGAATCGTATCGGAGCCTCGATTGGCCGATTTGGTCGACGAAGTGGTAGCCGTTTTACCAGTATATTGACCGATTCGGCGGCTGGGTTGCGGGCGCGCCGCCCTCGATTGTTATGGGCGTTGACGCAGGGTGCGCCGGAGGTTTCGTTTGCCGTGGAGGATGGCGGCCACTTGGATCGGGGCGGTGCCGGGGCGGTAGAGGGCGGTGCAGTTGGGGGAGCGGGCCGGGGTCCGGAAACGAAGAGGCTGGCTGGTGAGGTCTGGCCGGGAGTGGCCACGGAGCAGGGCTTCGGCTGGGTGCCGTCGATGAGTTCGCCGCGCTCGGCCTGGAGATAGCCGTCGTCGATGTGAGCCGACAGGGCACGGCGGAGAACCTCCTCGACGCTCGATCAGGCGTCGTTGGAGAGGCGCTTCCGTATCAGCGTCTCAAGGTGCGGAGGGACGTTCAGATGCATGGCCGGACTGCTCCGTTCCCTTCCATCGCCGCCCTTCGGGAGTGATTGGGGCTCCTTGAAAGCGTGGCGGCGGGGCGGAGTGGGCGATGGGATACTGGAGCATTCGGAAAGGAGAGGGAACGATGCGGGGATGGGCGATTTTGATGGGGACGGCGGCTTGGGCGGCGGGGGCGGGGGCGGTGAAGTGCGGGAGGCTGATCGATCCGCGGACGGGGAAGGTGACCGAAGGGGCGGTTGTGGTTTATGAGAACGGGAAGATTACGGCGGCGGGGGCGGCTGCGACGGTGGCGATACCGGCGGGCGCGGTGGTGACCGATGAAGGCGGCAGGGTGTGTTTGCCGGGGTTGATCGACGTGCACGATCATCTGACGAGCGATCCGAGGGACGCGGGGTATCGGGGGCTGGCGGTGTCGGTGCCGAGGTCGGCGTTGACGGGGGCCAAGAATGCGCGGCGGACGCTGCGGGCGGGGTTCACGACGGTGAGGAACGTGGGGGCGGACGGGTATTCGGACGTGGCGCTGCGGGACGCGGTGAACGCGGGGGACGTGGAGGGGCCGCGGATGATGGTGTCGGGGCCGGCGCTGGGGATCACGGGCGGGCACTGCGATGAGAATCTGCTGGCGCCGGAGTATCACTACAAGTCGGAGGGCGTGGCGGACGGGCCGTGGGCGGCGCGGGCGAAGGTGCGGGAGGTGGTGAAGTACGGGGCGGACCTGATCAAGATCTGCGCCTCGGGCGGGGTGCTGTCGAAGGGGGATCAGCCGGGGACGCCGCAGTACACGCCGGAGGAGATGCGGGCGATCGCGGAGGAGGCGCACAAGCTGGGGCGGAAGGTGGCGGCGCACGCGCACGGGACGCAGTCGATCAAAGACGCGATCCGGGCGGGGATCGATTCGATCGAGCACGCGAGTCTGATCGACGATGAAGGGATTGCGCTGGCCAAGGAGCATGGAACATATCTGGTGTTCGATGTTTACAACGACGATTACATTTTGCAGGAGGGGGCGAAGGCGGGGATGCTGGCGGAGTCGGTGGAGAAAGAGCGGGCGCTGGGGAAGCTGCAGCGGCAGAATTTCCGGCACGCGTTTCTGGCGGGGGCGAAGATGGCGTTCGGGACCGATGGCGGGGTGTATCCGCACGGGGACAACGCGAAGCAGTTCGCGGTGATGGTGGAGTATGGGATGAAGCCGATGGAGGCGATCCGGGCGGCGACGGCGAACGCGGCGGATCTGATGGGGTGGGGGGACAAAGTGGGAGGGATCGAGGCGGGGAAGTGGGCGGACGTGATCGCGGTGGAGGGGGATCCGCTACAGGATGTGAAGGCGCTGGAGCGGGTGAGGTTCGTGATGAAGGGCGGGGAAGTGGCGCGGGACGACGCGGCGGGGGCGGCGCTGGTAAAATAGAGGCGATCCCCATGAAATTCGGCGTTGTTGTCTTTCCCGGCAGCAATTGCGATCACGACGCGTTTTACGCGGTGACGCATAATCTTGGACACCAGGCGGAGTTGATCTGGCACGACTCGCACAAGCTGGGCGATGTCGATTGCGTGATTCTGCCCGGGGGGTTTTCCTATGGCGATTATCTGAGGTGCGGGGCGATTGCGAAGTTCAGCCCGGTGATGGGGGCGGTGAAGGAGTTCGCGGCGGCGGGGGGGCTGGTGATGGGGATCTGCAACGGGTTTCAGATATTGACGGAGGCGGGGCTGCTGCCGGGGGCGCTGGTGAGGAACCGGGGGCTGCGGTTTGTGTGCAAGACGGTTGGAATTCGGGTGGAGACGACGCGGTCGCCGTTCACGCAGGAGACGCGGGTAGGCGATGTGCTGAGGATACCGGTGGCGCACGGGGAGGGATGCTACGTGGCGGAGGATGCGGTGCTGGACGAGCTGGAGCGAGAGGACCGGGTGCTGTTCCGGTATGTGGACAATCCGAACGGGAGCGAGCGGGACATTGCGGGGATCTGCAATGCGGGGAGGAACGTGATGGGGATGATGCCGCATCCGGAGCGGGCGGCGGATGAGCTGATGGGGTCGACCGACGGGCTGGCGATATTGAGATCGGTGGCGCACGCGGCGGCGCCGGCGGCGCGATGACGGCGGCGCGAATCACGCCGGAGCTGGTGGCGACGCACCAGTTGACGCCGGGCGAGTACGGGAAGATCGTATCGCTGCTGGGGCGGGAGCCGACGCTGACGGAGCTGGGGATTTTCAGCGTGATGTGGAGCGAGCACTGCTCGTACAAGAGCTCGCGGCTGCATTTGAAGAAGCTGCCGACCAAAGGGGCGCGGGTGCTGCAGGGGCCGGGGGAGAACGCGGGGGTGATCGACATCGGGGAGGGGGCGGACGGGAAGAGGTACGCGGTGGCGTTCAAGATCGAGAGCCACAATCATCCGAGTTTTATCGAGCCGTTCCAGGGAGCGGCGACGGGGGTGGGCGGGATCCTGCGGGACATCTTCACGATGGGGGCGAGGCCGATTGCGGTGATGGACTCGCTGCGGTTCGGGACGCTGGACGTAGCGCGGAACCGGAGGATCGTGGAGGGGGTGGTGAGCGGGATCGCGCATTACGGGAATTGTTTCGGCGTGCCGACGGTGGGCGGGGAGTGCGTGTTCGAGGGCTGCTACAACGGGAATCCGCTGGTGAATGTTTTCGCGCTGGGGGTGTTTTGCCAGGACGAGATTTTCTACGGCAAGGCGGAAGGCGTGGGGAACCCGGTGATTTACGTGGGGGCGAAGACGGGGCGGGACGGGATACACGGGGCGTCGATGGCGTCGGCGGAGTTCACCGAGGAATCGAAGCAGAAGCGGCCGAATGTGCAGGTGGGCGATCCGTTTCTGGAAAAGCTGCTTTTGGAGGCGTGCCTGGAGGCGATGAAGACGGGGGCGATCGTGGGGATCCAGGACATGGGGGCGGCGGGGCTGACGTCGTCGTCGTGCGAGATGGGGAGCAGGGCGGGGACGGGGGTGGAGATCGATCTGGACCGGGTGCCGCAGCGGGAAACGGGGATGACGGCGTACGACATGATGCTGAGCGAGTCGCAGGAGCGGATGCTGCTGGTGGCGGAGAAGGGGCGGGAGGAAGAGGTGTTCGCGGTGTTCCGGAAGTGGGGGCTGGACGCGGTGACGATCGGGCGGGTGACGGCGGACGGGAAGCTGAGGGTGAGGCATCACGGGGAGGTTGTGGCGGAGATCGAGAACCACGCGCTGGCGGGGGAGGCTCCGCTGTACGACCGGCCGCACGGGGTTGCGCCGTACCGGGAGGCTCCGATGGTGGGGCCGGCGTTTGCGTCGAAGGATCTGAAGGCGGACCTGGCGGCGCTGTTGGGGTCGCCGGATTTGTGTTCGAAGCGGTGGATCTGGGAGCAGTACGACTACTCGGTGCGGACGAACACGGTGGAGGGGCCGGGCGGGGATGCGGCGGTGGTGCGGATCAAGGAGACGGGGACGTCGGTGGCGATGGCGCTGGACGGGAACGGGAGATATTGCGCGTTGTCGCCGCGGGAGGGGGCGCGGCTGATTGTGGCCGAGTGCTGCCGGAACCTTTCGGTGGCGGGGGCCGAGCCGGTGGCGGCGACGAACAATTTGAATTTCGGAAATCCGGAGCGGCCGGAGATCATGGCGCAACTCGTGGAGGCGATCGAGGGGATGGGCGAGGCGTGCGCGTATTTCGAGACGCCGATCACGGGGGGGAACGTGAGCCTGTACAACGAGACGCTGGGGAAGGCGATCTATCCGTCGCCGGTGATCGGGGTGGTGGGGCTGATGAAGACGGGGGCGCCGCCGGCGGTGCATTTCCAGAACGAGGGGCGGACGATTGTGCTGGTGGGAGGGATTGGGGACTGCGATGAGGAGAGGTTCGGGGGAACCGAGTACGCCAAGACGGTGCTGGGGACGATGTGGGGGATGCCGCCGCGGCTGGACATGGAGTATGAGAAGAGGGTGCAGAGGGCGGTGCGGGAGATTGTGGGGGCGGGGCTGGCGGAGACGGCGCACGATTTGAGCGACGGGGGGCTGGCGGTGGGGCTGGCGGAGTGTTCGTTCGGGGAGCGGGGGATCGGGGCGGAGTGCGCGGTAGAGAGCGGGATGAGGGCGGAGCTGGCGCTGTTTCACGAAGGGCCGTCGCGGGTGCTGGTGGCGACGGGGGAGGCGGAGAGGGTGCGGGAAATTGCGGCGCGGCACGGGGTGGAGGCGCCGGCGATCGGTGTTACGATGAGGGGTCGGTTGCGCGTCTCGGACGCAACGGGCGTGTTGATGGATGCGGAAATATCCGAACTCAGCCAGGGATGGCATTCGGCTCTTGAAAGGATGCTCGATGGCTGATGGCGCAGTAGTCCGGCGGCCGGGCGGAACGGGCGGCTCGAAAACCGGCGAAACCACCTCCCCGCGACGGCGGAATTATGTTCGATAAATTTCACGACGAGTGCGGAGTGTTCGCGATCTATGGGCACGCGGAGGCCGCGAACCTGTCGTACCTGGGGCTGTATGCGTTACAGCACCGGGGGCAGGAATCGGCGGGGATCGCCTCGAGCGACGGGCGGGAGATTCACTGCTACAAGTCGATGGGGCATGTAGCGGACATTTTCACGCCGACGGTGCTGTCGGGGCTGCCGGGGGACAGGGCGATCGGGCACACGAGGTACTCGACGGCGGGGGACACGGTGCTGTTGAACGCGCAGCCGTTTTCGGTGGCGTGCAACAAGGGCAAGATCGCGATTGCGCACAACGGGAACATTACGAACGCGGGGGAGCTGAGGCGGGACCTGGAGCGGGCGGGATCGATTTTTCAGGCGTCGAGCGACACGGAGGTGATCCTGCACCTGGTGGCGCATTCGCGGGAACGGACGCTGGCGGGGGCGCTGCGCGAGGCGCTGCTGCAATTGGAGGGTGCGTTTTCGCTGGTGTGTCTGGCGCAGGACCGGGTGATCGTGGCGCGGGATCCGTACGGGTTCCGGCCGCTGGCGATCGGGACCCTGGAGCGGGAGGCGGGCGCGCCGGCGCACGTGTTCGCCAGCGAGACGTGCGCGTTCGATCTGATCAACGCGGCGTATGTGAACGATGTCGAGCCGGGGGAGATGGTGATTGTGGGGCCGGAGGGGATGAGCCGGGAGCGGTATACGCCGGCGCGGCAGCTTTCGCAGTGCGTGTTCGAGCACGTGTACTTTTCGCGGCCGGATTCGATCGTGTTCGGGCGGCCGGTGCAGGAGAGCCGCGAGAACCTGGGGCGGCTGCTGGCGCGGGAGGCGCCGGTGGCGGCCGACGTGGTGGTGCCGGTGCCGGACTCGGGGGTGTCGGCGGCGATCGGATACGCGGACGAGGCGGGGATTCCGTACCGGCAGGCGCTGATCCGGAATCATTATGTGGGACGGACGTTCATTGAGCCGTCGCAGGCGATCCGGGATTTCGGAGTGAAGCTGAAGCTGAACCCGGTGCGGCACCTGTTGGAGGGCAAGCGCGTGGTGCTGGTGGACGATTCGATCGTGCGGGGGACGACGTCGCGCAAGATTGTGCGGATGGTGCGGGGCGCGGGGGCGGCGGAAGTACACATGAGGATATCGTGCCCGCCGACGGTGTCGCCGTGTTACTACGGGGTGGACACGCCGAGCTCGAGCGAGCTGATCGCGGCCAATCACACGGTGGAGGAGATCCGGCGGTACGTGGAGGCGGACTCGCTGGCGTACTTGTCGCTCGAAGGATTGAAGGACGCGGTGGCTGAGCGGGGGCGGCAGTACTGCTATGCCTGCTACACGGGGAAGTATCCGACGGAGCTGGTGAATATCGAAGAGCTGGTAGCGGCGAAGACGCGCCACGGATGAGGGGCCGCGGGGCAGCAGTGTCGCTGAAAATGACGGCTTGGGTGCAGACTGCGCGGGCGCGGCGCGACGCGGCGCTGGAGGCGCTGGGGCGGGACCGGGTGTGCCTGGGGGTGTTCGCGGCGATCGCGGGCGCGTCGTCGCTGCTGGCGCTGGCGCTGGCAATGACACACCGGCCGTGGTGCGACGAGGGGTGGTTCGCCTGCGTGGGGTGGAACCTGTCGCGGCACGGGTTTATGGGCGTGACGTGGATGGACCCGAAGGGCTTTCCGTTTGCGGCGGAAGTGCGCGGGGTGCAGCAGTATTTTTTCATGGTGCCGCCGGGGTACCTGGTGGCGCAGGCGGCCTGGTACCGGGTGTTTGGGTTCGGGCTGATGGCGATGCGGTCGCTGTCGATGTTCTGGGGGGTGGCGGCGCTGGGGGCGTGGTTCGTGATCATGCGGCGGCTGAGCGCGGGGCGCGCGCTGGCGCTGCTGACGGTGGCGATGATGGGGCTGGAGCGGAACTTCGCCAGGTCGGCCTCGACGGGGCGGATGGACATGATGTGCGCGGCGCTGGGGTTTGTGGGGATCGCGCTGTATGTGGAGTTCCGGGAGCGGA
>DAIDHC010000224.1 GCA_027452065.1 Bryobacterales bacterium | reverse complement strand
CACCACCGACCCCTCCGCCAACCTCGCCCTGTGGAACGCCTGTGCCGGCAACACCGGAGCCAAGGGCGCCGACGCCGACTGCTCCGTCGTTCTCAAATACGGCATGAAGCGCGACTTCAACAAATTCCTCGCCACCCTCGGCCCCCGGGCTCCCGTCAAATCCCTCACCGAGCTCCGTGAATGGAACATCCGCCACACCAAGGCCGGCGCGCTCCGCTTCGGCCAGTCCAACCTCGACATCTCCGATGAAATGGATCTTGACGCCGACCGCGCCCGCTACGAGGCCGACCGCGCCAAAGACCTCCGTCTGTCGGCCGAACAGGGCATCGACGAGGTCATGAAGAACAACCATCTCGACGCGCTTCTGTTCCCCGGGCCCATGGGCGCCGGCATCGCCGCCAAGCCCGGCTATCCCACCGTCATCGTCCCGTTCGGCTTCGTCCCCAACGCCCCCAAGCCCCCGTTTCCCGACGGCTTCAACGCCCAACCCCAGCCCTTCGGCATTAGCTTCACCGGCATGGCCTGCAGCGAGCCCCGCCTGGTCGGCCTCGCCTACGCCTTCGAACAGGCGACGCACCGCCGCACGCCGCCGCCTTCGACACCGTAACGAAGCGCCCGCCGGCACCGCTCCGCGTGCGCGCGGAGCCACGATGCTTCCGAAGGTGTCTGACAAGACGCACCTTCTTCAGTAAGATTGTTGAGGCTCGAAAAGGAGACTCACATGGCAAGCAATCGCGGCGTAGTTTATCTTGGACCGGGTAAAGTCGAAGTCCAATCCATCGATTTCCCGAAACTGCAAAACCCGGCAGGCAGGAAGATCGATCACGGCGTCATCCTGAAGATCGTCACCACCAATATTTGTGGCAGCGATCAGCACATGGTTCGCGGCAGAACCACGGCGCCGGCCGGCCTGGTGCTGGGCCACGAGATTACGGGCGAAGTAGTTGAGAAAGGCAGCGACGTCGAATTCTTAAGCGTCGGCGACATCGTCACCGTGCCCTTCAACATCGCCTGCGGGCGCTGCCGTAATTGCAGGGAAGGCAGAACCGGCATCTGTCTCACGGTGAATCCGGCGCGTCCGGGCGCGGCCTACGGTTACGTGGATATGGGCGGATGGGTGGGCGGGCAGGCCGAATATGTTCTGGTTCCCTACGCCGATTTCAATCTGATCAAGTTCCCGGACAAGCACAAGGCGCTCGCGAAGATCAAAGACCTGACCATGCTTTCGGACATTTTTCCCACCGGCTATCACGGCGCGGTGACGGCGGGCGTGGGAACGGGCTCGGTGGTCTATGTTGCGGGCGCGGGACCGGTGGGGCTGGCCTGCGCGGCGTCGTGCCACCTGCTGGGCGCGGCGGTGGTGATCGTCGGCGACATGATTCCGGAGCGGCTGGCGCAAGCCGCCAGTTTCGGCTGCGAAACCATCGACCTCAGAAAAGACGCCTCACTGGCGGACCAGATCGCGCAGATCGTGGGCTCGCCGGAAGTCGATTCGGCGGTCGATTGCGTCGGCTTCGAAGCCCGCGGCCACGGCCACAACGCCACGACGGAGCAGCCGGCGACGGTGCTGAATTCGGTGATGGAAGTGACGCGCGCGGGAGGGTCGATCGGCATCCCCGGTTTGTATGTCACCGGCGATCCGGGCGGCGTGGATGCCAACGCGAAGATCGGAAACCTGGGCATTCGCATCGGACTCGGCTGGGCGAAGTCGCATTCGTTCCATACCGGCCAGTGCCCGGTGCTGAAGTACAATCGCCAACTGATGATGGCCATCCTGCACGACAAGGTTCAAATCGCCAAGGCCGTCAACGCGACCGTGATCGGATTGGACGAAGCTCCGCAAGGCTATCGCGATTTCGACAAGGGCGCGGCGAAGAAATTCGTCATCGATCCCCACGGAGCGGCCGCGAAGGCGGCGTAAGTGCTCGCGCCGCCCCGGCGCCTCAGCCGAACACGGTCCGCTTGAGAAACTCGTTCTGAAACTCGCCCCGCGCGTCGTAGCGCGCCGCCAGTTTCAAAAACTCGCCCAGCTTCGCATACTGCGCCCTCACGCGCGCTCCGTCGATGGTGAACAGCTTCGCCCAGTGCGGCCGGGGCTGGAACGGCGCCAGCTTTTCCTCGATCCTCGGCAGCAAATCGCGCACCGCGGGCCATTCCGGCTTCCAGGTGAAGTGAATCGTCATCGAGGCCCGCTCGTAGCACGGGCTCAGCCACAGCTTGTCGGCGTCGATGGTCCGGAATTCGGTGACGAACAGCAGCGGCGTGATCCGGTCCCGCAGGCTCTCCACCGCCTCAATCGCCTCGTACCCGTTTTCCCGCGCCACAAAATATTCCGTCTGCAGCTCGTTGCCGCTGCTCGGCGTGAAGTTCATCCGGAAGTGCGGCAGACGTTCGTACCACGGCCCGGGAATGCCCATCTGCTCGGTGCAGCTTTCGGCCGGGTGGCCGGAGATCGGGTGCAGCTTCTTCGTCGCCCGCGAGGCGCCGAAGAAGTCCGGCCCCAACGCCGCCGCATACCGCTGGTCCAGGCGCCGTTTGATCCATACCTGCGTGGCGCGGTGCTTCTGCCAGTCGGTGAACAGGCTCACGCTGTAGCCGCTCGAGAAGATCTCGTCCAGATCTCCCTTGAGCCGGTCGAACGAAAGATTCTCGTAGACCACCTGCGTCATGTCGTACTTCGGCTGTACGTCCAGCGTCAGGCTGGTCATCACGCCCAGCGCTCCGAGTCCGACAACCGCGCCGTCAAAGCCGTCCCCGCCGCGCTCGATCCTCACCAGCTCGCCGGCGCCATTCACCATCTCGATGCCGGAAACGGCCGTCGATAGATTCCCGTTGCGGTTTCCCGATCCGTGCGTCGCGGTGCTGCAGGCGCCGGCCACCGAAATGTGGGGCAGGGAAGCGAGGTTGTGCAGCGCAAAGCCCTTCTCGTAAAGATACGGAGCCACTTGTCCATACTTCACGCCCGCTCCGACGGTTACCGTCCGCCGCTCCGGGTCCACTTTCATCTGCTCGAAGCTTTTGAGCGAGACCTGGTCGCCCGGGCTGTCGGCAATCGAGTTGAACGAATGCGCCGAGCCCACCGCCTTCAGCTTTCCTCCGCTCTTGACCAGCTTCCGGACTTCGTCCACCGTCGCCGGCGTGTCCAGTTTCTTCGCGTGAAATTCGTAATTGCCGGACCAGTTTGTCCTCTTCGCGTCACTCACGCCGCCTCCCGCCATCCGCGCCGCCACGCCCCCTGCCAGCAGCGCTCCCGACGCTTTCAAAAATTCTCTTTTGTCCATCATTGTCCCGTCTCCTTCTCTGGTGCCTTCCCATGCCCGCCATCACCGCGTCCACGTGATGCCCCGCCCTACGACAGCCACGAACCATAGGCTCGCCGCCGCTCCCGCCGCCAGCCATGCCCGGCTGCGCTTCACCTCGCCCGCCTGAGGCTCGGGCACTGCTGGCCGCCGCAGCATCGACGGCAGGCTCAATAGCCCGGCGTTGGCTCCCAGCGTCGAAGGCAGCGCCGAGGCGACCACGTAAAACAGACCGGCGGGATTCAACAGCCCGCCGATGGCTGCCAGCGCGGCTTCGGTAAAGTACGGCGTCCAGCAAATCCAGCGCAGACGCCGCGGATCTGCGCCCCCGCCGCCAAAGCTCCGAAGCTGCCGTCCCACTACGAGCATCGAGGCATAGTACAAACCTGCCCCACCGACGATCAAGCCCGCGCGCAGAAGCCCGTGGTGCGGAAGACCCCGGATCGCCTCCGCCCAATCGCCGAAGTCGGTCATCCCGGAAAACCAGAAGTAGCCCGTGCCGCCGAACAAATTGCCTGCCAGCACCAGCACCAGGAAATAGCGCGTCCCCGGCCGGAGCCGGACCGCTCTCCGCAGCACCAGCCACAAGACGCCCGCGAGCGCCAGGTTCACCAGCGTACCGTTCATCCAGATCCAGCGCGTCTCGATGTCGCTCTGAAGCGCCACCGTGCTCACCGTGAGCCGCTGCGCGCCGCTCAGCCACGCCGTCACGCCGTGGCCGATCCACTCATGCGAAACGTCCTGCAGAACGTAAGCGAGCGCGGCCATTGCCGCAAGCGTCGCCCGGTCGTCGGGCGCATTCGCGGTCACGGCTCAACACCTTCCCGCCGCTCGAACGCCAAAAATGCCGGCATGGTTTGAAGTGTATCCAACATGGGGTCGAATTTCAGACAAAGAATCGGGCTTTCGCGGGACTCGGCCGGCTTGTTCAACCAGAGTTCGTGAATCAGCCCGGGCTTGGCGAGCGGCGCGCCGTCGCGTTCCCACTTCAGCTCCCGAGGAGCACGTTTCCGCAGTCTCTGCAGCACCTGATCGAGCAGTCCGTCCATCACAGCCGGATCGCCCCGCATCAACATCTGCAGGCGTTCGGTAAGCGAAAGCTCACCCGGCGTGGCTATCCGCGATTTTGTCTTCGTCATCCGCCGGCCTGACCGGTTCGCTCCCCGCGTGCCGTTGGGCTCGGATCCGTCCACCCTCACCCCGGCCGCACCATCGAGCCCTCCGGCGGAGGCTGCTCCCGCCGGGCAGTTACAATATGATGTGGGCCTGCTTTCTTCACTCCGGCCCACAAGCCAGAAGACCGACCTTGGACCCGATTCGACAACAAGCTCTTCACGACGCCGTGGCCACCCGCATCCTCGTGCTCGATGGCGCCATGGGCACCATGATCCAGCAGCGCCACCTCGGCCCCGATGACTTCGGCGGCGCCGCGCTCGATGGCTGCAATGAAAACCTCGTTCTCACCCGGCCCGACGTCATCCTCGACATCCACCGCGCTTATTACGAAGCCGGCGCCGACATCGTCGAAACCGATACCTTCGGCGCCACGCCGCTGGTTCTGGCCGAGTACGGACTCGAGGCCCAGGCCCGCCTGATCAATTCGACCGCCGCCCGCATCGCCCGCCAGGCCGCCGAAGAGTTCTCCCGCCCCGGGCGCCCCCGCTTCGTCGCCGGCTCCATCGGCCCCACCACGAAGGCGATCACCGTCACCGGCGGCGTCACGTTCTCCGAGCTCATCGGCACATTTTATGAACAGGCCGCCGGCCTGATCGACGGCGGCGCCGACCTCCTCCTCGTTGAAACCTGCCAGGACACCCGCAACATCAAGGCCGCCCTCCTCGCCATCGGCCGCCTCCGCGCCGAACTCGGCGCCGCCATTCCCGTCATGGTCTCCGGCACTATCGAAGCGACAGGCACCATGCTCGCCGGCCAGACGGCCGACGCTCTCTGGGCCTCGCTCGCCCACGCCGGTCTGTTCTCCATCGGGCTCAATTGCGCCACCGGTCCCGAGTTCATGACCGATCACGTGCGCACGCTGCACACTCTCGCTCCGATCCCGATCTCCTGCTACCCCAACGCCGGCCTGCCCAACGAGGACGGCATCTATCTGGAAACCCCGCAGACTCTGGCCGCCCAGCTCGACAAATTCGTCCAGCACGGCTGGCTCAATCTGGTCGGCGGCTGCTGCGGCACAACTCCGGCCCACATCCGCGCCATCGCCGAAATGGCCGCCGGCCGCCCGCCCCGCCGCCCGCCCGCGCCCTCCCACCGGTCGTTCTATTCCGGCATCGATCTTGTCGAGGCCGAGGATTCCAACCGGCCGCTCATTGTCGGCGAGCGCACCAACGTCATCGGCTCCCGCCTCTTCAAGAACCTGATCGCCGCCGAAAAGTGGGAGGAAGCCACCGAGATCGCCCGCTGGCAGGTCCGCAACGGCGCCCACATCGTCGATGTCTGCCTTCAATCCTCCGAGCGCGACGAGGCCGCAGACATCCCGCCCTTCTTCGAAAAGCTCATCCGCAAAATCAAAGCGCCGCTGATGATCGACACCACCGATCCGGCCTCGGTCGAGCTCGCGCTCTCTTACTGCCAGGGCAAGGCCATCATCAACTCGGTCAATCTCGAGGACGGCGAGGAAAAATTCGAGCGCATCTGCCCGCTCGCCAAGGCCTACGGCGCCGCCCTGGTCTGCGGCACCATCGATGAGGACAAGCTGCAAGCCCAGGCCTTCACCCGCGAGCGCAAGCTTGCCGTGGCCCGGCGCTCCGTCGACATCCTCACCACCGGCTACGGCATTCCCGCCGAGGACATTATCATCGACCCGCTCGTGTTCCCCTGCGCCACGGGCGATGAAAACTACATCGGAGGCGCCGCCGAAACCATCGAGGCCATCCGCCTCATCAAAGCCGCCATCCCCTTCGTCAAAACGATCCTCGGCGTCTCCAATGTCTCCTTCGGTCTCCCCGCCTCGGCCCGCGAGGTCGTCAATTCCGTCTTCCTCTACCACGCCACGCGCGCCGGCCTCGATCTGGCCATCGTCAATTCGGAAAAGCTCGAACGCTTCGCTTCCATCCCCGAGCTCGAGCGCCGTCTCGCCGAGGATCTTCTCTTCAATACCCCGCCCGAGTCTTTCGCCGGCGCCCCGCGGGACTGGCGCGAACAGTCTCCCGCCCAGCGCGCCGCCATCAACCAGTTCCACATCGCGGCCATCACCGATCACTTCCGCCAGTCCACGCGCCGCGAAAAGGTCAAGGCCGCCGACCTTCCTCTCGACCAGCGCCTGGCCAACTACATCGTCCAGGGAACCAAGGACGGCCTGGTCGCCGATCTCGACCGCAAAATGGCCGAGGGCGCCGCTCCGCTCGACATCATCAACGGCCCCCTGATGACCGGTATGGCCGAGGTCGGCCGCCTGTTCAACAACAATGAGCTGATTGTCGCCGAAGTCCTCCAGTCGGCCGAAGCGATGAAGGCCGCCGTCAATCATCTCCAGGGCTTCATGGCCAAGGCCGACACCGCCACGCGCGGCAAAATCGTGCTCGCCACCGTGAAGGGCGACGTCCACGACATCGGCAAGAATCTGGTCGAGATCATCCTGTCCAACAACGGCTATGAGGTCGTCAACCTCGGCATCAAGGTCCCGCCCGAAGAGCTGATCCGCGCCTGCCACCAGCACACACCCGACGCCATCGGCCTTTCCGGCCTGCTGGTGAAAAGCGCCCAGCAGATGGTGATCACCGCCGGCGATCTAAGCGAGGCCGGCATCCGCGTGCCTCTGCTGGTGGGCGGCGCCGCGCTTTCGGAAAAATTCACCCGCACCCGCATCGCGCCCGCCTACGGCCTGCCCACGTTTTATGCCAAAGACGCCATGAGCGGCCTTGGCTTGATGAATGAACTGATGGACCCGGCCCGGCGCGCCCACCTTCTCGAACAGGCTCTGCCCGAAGCCGCCGCTTCTCCCGCCGGCGCCGAGCCGAGCCCGGCCCCCGTTTCCTTTGATCGCAGTCCCAAAATCCGCCTCGACATCCCCATCCCGCCCGTCCCCTACCTCGACCGCAAGCTCCGCGCCCTGCCCGATCTGGCCGACGTCTGGGCCTACATTAATCCCTACATGCTCTACGGCCGGCATCTCGGCTTCAAAGGCAATTTCGAAAAACTCCTCGCCGAGCGCGATCCCAAGGCTCTCAAGCTCTATCACGACCTTGAAGAGGTCAAGCAATGGGCCGCCGGCTTCCTCCAGGTCAAAGCCGTCTGGCGCTTCTTTGAAGCCGAGCGCGACGGCAACTCCATCCATCTTTTTGCCCCCGGCGGCGCCTCGCCCCTGCGCACGTTCCACTTCGGCCGCCAGCCCCGCCCGGGCGGCCTCTGCCTCAGCGACTACGTGCTCGACCCCGCCGGCGGCCGTCGCGATCACATCGCCCTGTTCGTCGTCACCGCCGGCGCCTGCGTCCGCCAGCATTCCGAGCAGGCCAAGCAGGCCGGCGAATTTTTCAAGGCTCACGGTCTTCAGGCCCTGGCCATCGAAACCGCCGAGGCCTGCGCCGAGTGGCTCCATCGCCGCATCCGCGAGGATTGGGGCTTCCCCGACCCCGCTTCCATGACCATGAAGGAGCGCTTTACCAGCCGCTACCGCGGCAAGCGCTACAGCTTCGGCTACCCCGCCTGCCCCAACCTCGACGATCAGCAGGGCATCTGGGCTCTCCTCCACCCGGAGGAAATCGGTGTCGAGCTCACCGAGGGCATGATGATGGAACCCGAGGCCAGCGTCAGCGCTCTCGTCTTCCACCACCCCGACTGCGCCTATTTCACCGCCTCCGACGCCCAGGAACCCGCCGCCTCCTGACGCCCGCGTGGCTTAAATCCCGCTCTTCGGCCGCATTTTCCTCGCCCATTGCACGAACTTCAGCGGCGCCGCCATGGTCGAGAGCCGCTTTTGCCTCACCAGCGCCCAGTCGGAAAACTTCCCCGTCTCTTTGATCTCTTTCAGCGTGATCGGCGGCTCGATCCGCCCCACATATTTCAGATCCACAACAACCGACTTGGCGATTTTTGCGTCCTGCCTCGCCTCCGACACAACTTCGGCCACTCCCACCACCGACGATTCGCCCCCGCTGTGATAAATGAGCACCCGGTCGCCCGGCCGCATCTGACGGATCGCCTGCACCGCCTGAGGATTGGTCACACCATCCCATACCGTCCTTCCATCGGCCTCCAGTTGGCCGATCGGGTAGGTGTCCGGGTCCGTCTTTGCCAGATAGTACCGCACCATCGTCGAGCTCCCTGCCGGATATATCCGGATCTGTGTAGTATAGTCAATCAGTTACGCTTGTGCAGCGCACTTTCTTCCCGGCGCTATCCACAATCCAAAAGCCGTCGTAAGTGTACAATTAGTATGACGGTTGCGGTCCTCCGGATACAGTTTTTGACCTGTTCGGCCGAAGAGAGTGATGACTGATGCCCCATTTCCCTTCCATTAGACTCGCTGCCACTCTGGCCGCCTGCCTCGCGCTAGTGAGTGGCGTTTCCGGCCAGACTCAGCAGCAGAGTCCCGCCCCGCCGCGGGTCCAGGCGCCGCCCGCCAATCCCCAGCCCGCGGACCCCTCAAACCCCACCGTCCCGGTGCCCAACACCGATAAGAACGCCACCGTGCATCCTGCGGGCGTGGGCGTGGACATCCACAGTTATATTATTGGCGCCGAGGATCTTCTGTTCATTCAAGTGTGGCGCGAGCCCGATTTCACCCGCCAGGTGGTGGTTCGTCCCGATGGCAAATTCAGCCTCCCTCTCATCGGGGAAGTGCAGGCCGCCGGCCTGACTCCCGAGCAATGTTCCAAAAACCTCCGCGAAAGTCTTTCCAAGCTCATCAACAACCCCGACGTCTCGATCTCCGTTCTCGCGGTCAACAGTAAACGATACTACATTGACGGGGAGGTTTTCCGCCCCGGTCTCTACCGCCTCGTCACGCCGACCACCATTCTGGAGGCGCTGAGCGAGGCCGGGGGCTTCCGCGATTTCGCCAACCCGAAAAAAATCCGCGTTTTGCGGGGATCACAAACCTACAAATTCAACTACAAAGAAGTGATCCGTGGAAAGAACATGAGTCAGAACATTTATCTGCAAAACGGAGATCACATCATCGTCCCCTAGGCTCAACCGGGCCGCCGGGACATTCGCCGGAGATTCACAGAAAATGCAGCCTCAAGACTCACTCGCAAACTCTCGCCGCGCTCTCGATTTCGAAGACTACATGGATATTGTGAGGCGGCACAAAGGTTGGATCATCGGGCCCGTTCTGGCCTGCCTGGTCATCTCCGTGGTCGTCGCCTACCTCTGGCCCGATACCTACGTCTCCACCGCCGTCATCCGCATCATCCCGCCCCAGGTTCCCGAAAACCTCGTCCAGAGCAACCTGAACATGAGCATGCAGGCGCGCCTCACCTCCATGACCCAGGTGATCCTCAGCCGCGCCACCCTTACCAACATCATCTCCACCCTCGGGCTCTACAAAAAGGATCTCAGCCGCATGCCCATGGACGACGTCGTCGAGCGCATGCGCACCCGGGACGTCCGCATCAGCCAGCCGCAAGCCACCGAGCAGAACAATCCGAATTCCGTTACCGCCTTCCAGATCAGCTTTTCCTACGACAACCGCTTCCAGGCCCAGAAGGTCACCAACGAGCTGGTCTCCCGCTTCATCACCGAGAACCTGCGCGACCGCACCGAAGAGTCCGCCGGCACCACTCAGTTCCTGGGCAGCGAGATGGGGCAGGCCAAGCGGCGCCTGGACGAGGCCGAGCAGAAGCTCAGCGATTTCCGCAGCAAGAACATGGGCCGTCTGCCCGACCAGATGGAGGCCAACATGCAAGCCCTCAACGCCCTCCAGGTCGAAATGACGAACGTCAACGCCGGCATTAGCCGCGTTACGCAGGACAAACTCCTGCTCGAGAATCAGCTCAAGATCTACCGCGACCAGTTGAAGGGCGCCCAGGATGCGAGCCAGCACAGCCAAACCGTCACCGAGCGCAACGACAAGCTCGGCGAAGTCGATCGCGAAATCGCCGTTCTCGAAGCCACTCTCGGCGCTCTCCGCCAGCGCTACAAGGAAACCTACCCCGACGTCCAGGGCGCCGAAAAGCTCCTCGCCGACGCCAAGGCCAAGCGGGAAGGCATTCTCAAGGAAATGGAGGCCAAGCCCGCCGCCGACACCCACAAGGTCGTCGATCCTCAGACCGCTCGCGCCATTAACGATCTGAACATCGCCATTGAGCGCGTCACCGCCCAGATCGCCGCCAAGGATCTGGAGATGCAGACGTTTCAGAAAGAACTCACCCGGGTAGGCGACTCCATGCGCAGCTACCAGGCACGGATCGAATCGCTCCCGGTCGGGGAGAAGGAATACGGCCAACTGCTGGCCGACGTCGATCTCGCCCGCCGCCAGTACGGGGAGATGAGCGCCAAATACTCCACCTCGTCCATCGCCACCAACCTCGAGAATCGCCGCCAGGGCGAGACCCTCGAGCTTCTCGACCCCGCCAGCCTTCCCCAGAATCCCAGCCAGCCCAAGCGCATCGTCATCATCGCGGCAGGTCTCGGAGTGGGTTTGGCCTGCGGGTTCCTGATCGCCGGCATTCGCGAGGTCAAAGACACCTCGCTCAAGAATTTGAAAGACGTCCGCGCCTACACTCAGTTGCCGATTCTGGGCAGTGTGCCCTTACTCGAAAACGACCTGGTTGTCCGTCGCCGGAGGCGGTTGAGCTGGATGGCCTGGTCTACGGCCTGCCTGATCAGCGTTCTGATCATGTCCGGGTCCATTGTCTATTACTACGCCACCCGGGTCTGAGCCCGCGTGCTGAAGGGAATTTCCCATGAGTCGAGTGCATGACGCGTTACGAAAGGCCGGAACGGAGCTGGAACAGCCGCCGCCGCAGCCGCCGGCGCCGCCCGCCGCCGTTGAGGTAGTCGCCCCGGTGCTCCCGCCGTCCAGCCCCGGCGCGCTTTCCGATCTGCTGAGCCGTGTTCCCGAAATTCCGTTTCACCCCGCTCCCGACGCCCTGCTCATCGATCCCTCCCGCCCCTATGAGGCCCCGACCGAGGAGTTCCGCACGCTGCGCACCCGGCTCAACCACCTGCAGAGTCTCCAGCCCATTCACACCACCATCATCACCAGCGCCTCTCCCACGGAGGGAAAATCGTTCTCCGCCGTCAATCTCGCCCTCGCCCAGGCGCAGCTTGCGGGGAATCTGGTTCTGCTCGCCGATTTCGACCTCCGCCGCCCGGTTCTCCACAGCCTCTTCCGCTGCGACCGTTCGCCCGGCGTCACCGATTACCTGCTCGGCAAAGCCCAGCTTCACGAAGTCATCCGTCACGTCGCCGGCACCAACCTCTATCTGCTGCCCGCCGGTGAAGCGGTCATCAATCCGCTGGAACTGCTGAACCTCAAGGAAGTGAAACAGCTTCTGGACGAGCTTCCCAGCCTCTTCAACTGGGTGATCCTCGACAGCCCCCCGCTGCTGTTCGCCGCCGACGCCAATCTTCTGTCCACCCTCTGCCACGGCACCATCCTCGTCGTCCGCGTCGGAGCCACGACCGTCGATTCGGTCACCCGCGCCATGCAGTCGCTTTGCCAGAACAACATGCTCGGCATCATCGTCAACGGCGCCCGCCGCGGTGAGCTGTACAGCAAATACAGCTACTACAACACCTACTACGCTCACCCCGACGCCGAGGGCAAGCACTCCCGCCATGTGGCCGAAGTCGAAGAGGCCGCTCCGGAAGACGAAGACTGAGCGCCCTTACTGCTCGATCGTAAACGCGTACAGCGAATCGCCGGCGCCGACGACCAGGTATTGCCGGCCGTCGAGCAGGTATGTCTCCGGTCCGTTGGTCACACGCGCCGCCAGCCGGCTATGCCACAAGATCTTTCCGTTGGCCGGATCGAATGCGATCAGGTTCTGCGAGCTGTCGCCGGTGAACAGCAGGCGCCCCGCCGTGGTCAGGATTCCGGTCGGTCCGCCGAATCCTCCCTCCGACGGATACTTGTGCTGCCACACGATCCGGCCGGTCTGATAATCGATCGCCTTGAGCGAGCTCCCATACGACCCGGCTGATTTCTCCGCCGCGCCGTATCCTTCCGGATGCGGATCGAGGTCGGAGAGAAAGAACACGCTAAAGGATTCGTTCGCGCTCACGTAAAACAATCCCGTCTGCGGATCGAAGCTCGGCGGCGGCCAGTTGGTCGCGCCGTTGGAGGAAGGCGATACCAGCACTCCGTCGATGGTCGCCTCTTTCTTCGGGTCGCCCACCGGCTGCCCCTTCGCGTTCAGCCCGGTGGCCCAGTTCAGCGTGCTGATGAACGGCGTCGTCAGCAGGTGCTCGCCGTTGGTGCGGTCCAGAACGAAGAAATATCCATTGCGCGCCGCCTGCGCCAGCAGCTTCCGCGGCTTGCCTTGCCACACGCCGTCGAACAGCACCGGCGTCTCCACGTTGTCCCAGTCGTGGGTGTCGTGCGGCGAGGCCTGATAGTACCAGGCAATCTTGCCTGTATCGACATTCAGCGCCACAATCGAGCACGTCCACAGGTTGTCGCCCTTGCGGCTGGCGCCCGTCTCCACCGGGTTCGGGTTTCCCGTGCCCAGGTAGTAAAGGTGCAGCTCCGGATCGTAGGTCCCGGGCAGCCACGTCATCCCGCCGCCGTGGCGCATCGAGTAGTCGTCGGGCCAGGTCTCGGCGCCCGGATCGCCCTTCTTCATCGGCTCGGTCCACCACTTCCACTGGACGTCGCCGGTCTCCGGATCGTGCGCCTCCAGAAATCCCGGCACGTCGAGCGAGTCGCCGCCCGTGCCCACCAGAACATGGTTGCCGATCACCACCGGCGCCGGCGTGGAAAAATACTCCTGCTTCACGTCGGCAATCTGCTTGTGCCAGCGCTCCTTGCCGGTCCGCGCGTCGAGCGACACCAGGTAGTCGTCCGGCGTTTCGAAGAACAGCCAGTTGCCGTACATCCCCACGCCCCGGTTGCCGATGTGAATCCCGCCCTTGGTCTTCCAGAAGTAATGCCACAACATCCGGCCGGTCCGCGCGTCCACCGCGAAGGCGTTGTCCGGCATCGCGAAGTAAAGCACTCCGCCCACCATCAGCGGCGTGGCCGCAATGCGTGCCCCGAAGAAGCCCAGCGCGTCGTTGCGCGTGCTCTCCGGCCCTTCGCCGCCCACAATCGCGCCTTGGGCGCCGGGCGCAAACCGCGATACCCACGCCAGCGTCAGGTGACCGACGTTGGCCTGATTGATCTGATCGAGCGGACTGAAGCGGCGGCCCGAATAATCGCCGTTGTAGGTCGGCCACGCCGTAGTCGGCTCTTTCAGCAGCAGCGCCGGATCCAGCATCTGGCCCCAAAGGCCGGCCGCGGACGCCAGCACGGCGCCCAGGAAGGAGAAGCATCTCATTTCAATGTCACCAGGTAGGCAGTCAGGTTGCGGATCTCGGTGTCGGTGTAACGCGTCAGCATGTCCAGGTGCGTCTGCAGAGGATCCTCCACCAGCACCTTCGGCCGGTCGCCGTCTCGGGCGAAAGAATGATACTCGCCCTCCGCCGTCGTCAGCGACACGTTGAAGTCGTCAATGCTGTCCAGGCGCCCGGTGAACTTCTGCCCGGATTCGAGCGTCACCGTCACCTTCGTCTGCGTCCGCGGATCCGGCCCCTGTCCGCTCATCATCGCCTCAAACCCTCCTACGCGAGGCATCAGGAACCGGCTCTCGAGAGTCGGCGGGTCGTATTTCGCCGCGATCCCGCGCAGATCCCCCGCCGGAGAATGGCACGAGGCGCATTTTCCGGCGCCGTTGAAGTACGCCTCGCCCGCCTTCGCGTCGCCGGTGACGATGTTGTGTACCTGGTAGGTCGACCGCTGCGCCGCGTCGAAGACCTTCTGGTGCAGGAACGCCGCGATGTCGGCAATCTGCGCCGGCGGCAGCGGAAACTTCGGCATACCCTTGTCCGGGCGTCCGTTCAGCACCACCGCGCCGATCTTGTCGCCCTTCTCATCGTCCAGCACTGTGACGGAGCGGATCAGGTCCGGTCCGCTCTCGCCGCCCTTGGCGTTGGCGCCGTGGCAGAAGGCGCAGTGCGACTCGTAGACCGTCCGCCCACGCTCGACCGCCGCCGCGTCCAGCCCCGACACCGGCCGGAACCGCATGCCCGCCCGCGGAGCAGGCCTCGCCGCCGGCGCCTGCCCCCACATCGCGCCCGCAGCCATCAGCCATCCCGCGAAAAGAAGTTTTCCCGCCGCCCTCACGCCAGGGCCTTCCGCATATAGTCCAGGCACTTGGTCACTTCCTCCACCGACGTGCCCGTCCCCTTGTACTCGTACTCCACCAGCGCCGGTATCGGATACTTTCTCTTCTCCAGCAGCTTCAGCACTTCCTTGATCGGCGTGGCGCCCTGGCCGAACGGTTCGTTCGGTCCATGATTCGTCTTCCGGTCCTTTACGTGGATGTGCGTGATCAGGTCGTGCTTCTGGTCGAGGAACACCACCGGGTCGAAGCCGGCCGCCGTGAAATGCCCGATGTCCAGGTTGATGCGATACCACGGCGACTGCTTCAGCGCCTTGGCGAAGGTCTCCGGCGTCGAGAATTCGTTCGGGTTGCTCGTCTGGTCGTGCCCGTGAAATGCCACGTAGATCTTGTGCTTGGCGGCGAAAGGCACCAGCCGCTCGGCCATCGATACCCGCGTCGATGTGGCGATGATCTTCACCCCCAGCCCGTGCGCCTGCTGGAACGTCTTCTCGATCTCTTCGTCGGTGAAGTCGTCGCCGTAGTTCATCGTGTAGGCGTAAATCCGCACGCCGGCCTCGTCGAACCTCTTCCGCACGCCGTGGAAATAGCTCTCCGGCGTCGTCAGCCGCCACTGCCGCAGCTCCTCCCGCGCCTTCTTCGCCTCCGGGCTGTCGCGATACTGGCGGAATTTCTCCCGCATCTCGGTCATGCTCAAGTTGCCCTGCGGGTGCCGCAGAAATTCCGGAGTTGTGTCCACCCGCTCAATCTGCGGGCTGAACAGCTCGGTGATCCCCACGTTGCAGGCTTTCAGATCCTTGAGGACCGCATCCAGGCTGTCGCCTTGCGGCCCGCGAGGCTCGTCGCGGAAACTGTAAGTCACCGCCCCGATCTCAACCCCGTGGACGGTGTCGTCGACGTATTTTCCCAGCGCGGCGCTGCCCGTAAGGCCCGCCAGCAACGTGGCTCCAAATTCTCTTCTTGTCCGCATGACGGGTCTCATTTTATCAGGTCGTCCCGCGTCTCCGGCTAGGCCTTCACCGGCGAGCGCGACGCCGCCGGCTCGCACGGCAACTGGATCAGGAATCGCGCCCCCGGCCCGCTCTTGGGCTCGGTCCAGATGTCCCCGCCGTGATCGACAACCGTCTGCCGCGACAGCGCCAGCCCCAGCCCCAGCCCGCTCCGCTTGCCCGCTGTCACAAACGGCCGGAACAGATGCTTGCGCAGGTCCTCCGAGATGCCCGTCCCGGTGTCGTCGATCTCGACGACGATATTGGCTCCCCGCCGCGCCGCTCCGATCCGCAGCCTGCCCCCTTCCGGCATCGCCTCCACCGAGTTGCTCATCACGTTCAGAAACACGCGCTCCATCCGCGAACGTTCCAGCGGCAGCTCCATCTCGGCCGGAACCTCGATTTCCACCTCCACGCCCTGCGCCTCCGCCGCCGCAAGGATCGCCTCGTGCGCCGCCTCCACAATGTCCCGCAGCCGGCAGATCTCCATCGCCTCGTCGCGCCCCCGCGCCCGCCCCGCCAGGTCCTGCAGCAGCTCCTGAATCCGCCGCGAAGCCCGGTAAATATTCAGCGCCAGCCGCCGCGACTGCGCCCTCGGCATGTCCTCGTGATCGGCCAGCATCTCCGCGCCCCCGTATATCGCCGCCAGCGGGTTCCGTAAATCGTGAATGATCGAGCTCGACAGCCGCCCGATCGTGTTCAGCCGCTCCTGCGAGATCAGCTCGTCCCGCGCCGCCTGGATCGAGTCGCACATCGAGTTGAACGTCTTGGCCAGCCTCCCCAGCTCGTCCTCCCGGTCCACCCTCAGCCGGTAGTCGTAATGCCCGCGCGCAATCTCGGACGCCGCCCGGTCCAGCCGCCGCACCGGCTCGATCATCCGCCGCGCCAGCAGCGTCGTCAGCACCAGCGCCAGTATCACCGCCGCCGTCCACAGCACCGCCACGTTCCTTCGCAACTGCCGGATCCGCTCGTCGCTCGACGCCAGCGAGCGCATCACCCTCAGCTCGGCGATCCGCCGCCCCTCGATGTCGAACAGCGGGCTCGAAAGCGTCGCGTACTCATTCCCTCCCAGCCGGATGTGCTCCAGTTGTCCGAAGCTGCCCGGCAGCGCCGCGCCCTCCGGCAGCACGCTCCGGTCCAGCGTCGAGGCCGCCACGCGCCCGCCCGAGAGAAAAACAAAATCGCTGCCCGGCGTCGCCCGCTCCAGGCTCGCCGCCAGCCGGTCGTTCACCTCGAAGGCCGCCACCAGAATGTTCAGCAGCGCCGGCCCCTGCGGCGTTTGTACGTACACCGGCGTCAGCAGCATGTAGTACAGCCGGTTGCCCACGCCCAGAAATCCCGCCGCCTGTTTCGGAAACCGCTTCATCGCCGCCGGCAGAATTTCCGGTATTCGCCCCGAATCCCGCAGCCGCCCGCCGAGCGATGCCAGCTCCCGCCCCCTCGGGTCGAACACCAGAAACACCGCGTCCTCCTGCGACACGCGCGCCCACAAGTCGGCCGCCGTGTCCCGGATCGTCGCCCCGTCGCCGGTCTGAAACGCCGCCCGCACATCCGACATCGTGCTCATCAGCACGCTGATCTTGGCCAGCGACTCCGCTCTGGTCCGCCACAAAAATTCATACTCCCCCAGGCTCGAGTGGATCTCGGCGTCCACGCTCTGCTCGGTCACGTGAATCGCCGATTGAATCGCCAGCCACGCCGTCCCCGCAAACAGCAGCGTCGCCGCGATCGACGTCGCCAGCAGCACCCGCCACAGCAGGCTCACCCGTCTCATTCGTCCGAACATCAGTAGGGCGCCCCCTCCGGCCGCGCCGCCTCCGGCGGATAATTTCGTCCGTACTTGTTCTTGTGCGGCAGCGGCAGATACCCGCTCTCGGAAATCGTCAGCGGCCCCAGCGCCGTTTCTCCCGCGCCCGCCTCCACCGTCTGCCCCAGCGCGTCCAGCGTCTCCGGCGTCGCCCGCTCGTGAAACACGTGCAGCCGGTAGGCGCCCGCCCCGACTCCCGCAATCCGGATCCGCCCGTCCGCGTCCGACACTCCCGCGTACGGCGTGTCCACCACTACGATCACCGCCGACATCGCCGGATGAATGTTGCAGAACACGCGCACCACCCCGGGCCTCCGGAACTGAATCGAACGCGATTTGCCCGGCGGATACAGCCCGATGTCGAACACCTGCCCGTCGAAGTTCGAAAACGCATTGTGAAAAATCGGATCGAAATTCGGAAACTCTACCGTGCTGCCCGTCCCTACCACCAGCACGTGCGGCCGGAATGTCTTGTCCTTTTGCACCATCGCCGCCCGCGCCGCCACCGGATCGAGCGTCCGCCCCACCGGCTCCAGCCACAGCACAACGCCCGAGTAATCGGCCTGCCGCCGCACCGCCGCCTCGCGTGAATTCACCAGCCGCACCCTCGCCGTCACCACGCCGGCCTCGCCCGCCCCCGTCCACACTACCAGCGCGCTAAAACAAATAGCCGATCGCCAGGTCATAGTGATTCACAATCAGGTGTCCTCGCGGCGCCAGCAGAATCCGGTCCTGCAGCGCCTCCGCGCTCACCAGCACGTTCGGGCCGAGCCGGTAAACCACGTTGCCGGCATAGGTGAAGTCGGTGAGAATTCCCGGCCCCACGATGTCCACCGCTTTGTTGGCCTGCCATCCGCCCCACAAGTTGAACGTCAGCCGGCTGGTTACCGGAAACGAAAACTGATTCCATCCGCCCGTCCCCCGCACCGGCCGCGCGCTCCACGGCTCCAGGAACGTGAACCCGTCCGGCAGCCCTCCCAACGAAGCGAAATTCTCGCCTGTGAAAAACGTGCCGGTGTCCTCAAACCACCGCGCCGGCCGGAACAGCCAGTCCACCGATCCGATCCTCGACGGCACGCTGAGCCCGGCCACGTGCGTGTCGCTCACATGAAATCCCGGCGCAATCTCCAGCCGCCCGTCCGCTCCCCACGTGTGCCAGTATTCAAAGCGCCCCTCCAGCGCCGGCCGCGTACCGGCCAGCGAATATTCCACCGCCGGTGGATAATACGCGTAGCTTTCGTCGGTCGCCAGCACCGCCGCCTGCGCCTTGATCCCGCTGTTAGCCCCGATCTTGTGCCGCTCCTCGTAGCGCACCTGCGGCAGCCACAGCCACAGGTTCCCCGACCCGTCCAGCGGCGGCGTCCCCACCTCGGCCAGCGAGAACGGCTGCCGCGGCGAGATCAGCGGCTTCTCCTGGCCCACCATCAGCCCCCGGTCCTCCCAGTCGATCGAGATCTCCCCGCGCCGCAGCCGCGGAGAGTAGTTGTCCGGCGCCGCGTAGTTGCCGAAGAAATCCATCTCCACCAACCCTGTCACTTTGCCGCCGCCCAAAATCTCCGGCCCGTCGAAGCTCAGCCCGACGATGCTCTGCCTCAGCGTCGCTCCCGAGGACTCCGGGCCGGTGAGCAGCGGCGAATGGTTGTAGGTGGCGCCCGGCACCGTCGCCCCGCTTCCCAGAAATCCGTTGAACAGAATCATTCCCGTCAACGTCACCGGCAGCTTCTCTGCCGCTCCCACTTTCGTCTGCGCCTGCTCGTCGATCCTCCGCTCGGCCACCGCCAGCCGTTCCTCCACCGTCGGACCCCCGGTTGGCTCCGGTGCCGGCGCCGCGGCGGCCGCCGGTTCCAGCCGCGACACCTCCGCCCGCAACTGCTTCACTTCGTCGCTCAGCGCGCGGTTCTCCTGCTCCAGCTTGTCCAGCCTCCGCAGCACCGCCTTCAACGAATCGCCGCCGCTTGTGTCTTCAGCCCGCGCTCCCGCTGCCGGAAGCGCCAGAATCAGGACCATTGTGAGTCTTCGCATGAAGAAGCCTTTCGAGGGTCGCCGCCACCTGGTTCGGAGAGAACGGTTTTCCGAAAAACGCGTCCGCGCCCAGCCGCCGCAGCCGCATCGGCGTCCCTGGATCGGCGTCCGCGCTCACCACCACGATCGGGATTTCCCGCCACCGCGGATCCGCTCTTACCTGCCCGATCAGCTCGAAGCCGTCCGTCCGCGGCATGCTCAGGTCCGTCACGATCGCCGCCACGTCCGCCGGCTCGGCCCGCAGCGCCGCCAGCGCCTGCGCCCCGTCCGCCGACCGGCGGATCGCGCACCCGGCCAGACCGCCCAGCGCAATCTCCAGCATCGACCCTGCCTCTTCGCTATCTTCTACGATCAGTACGTATCGCGCCATCGCCCCCGCCGCCGCTCAGGCCTGAAACCGGTATCCGAATCCGTGTACCGTCCCGAAATAACGCGGATTCGCCGGGTCCGGCTCCAGCTTCTGCCTCAGCCGCACCACGTGCGCGTCCACCGTCCGCGTGTTCGGATACGAATCGTATCCCCACACCGAATTCAAAATCTGGTCCCGGCTCACCGCCTTGCCCGGATTCTGCACGAAGAACGACAGCAGGTTGTACTCGGCCGGCGTCATCTTCACTTCCAGGCCGTTCCGCGTCACCATCCGCCGCTCAAAATCGATCTCAACATCGGAGAAGTGAAATGTTTTAGGCTGCGCCGGCGACGTCCGCCGCAGCACCGCCCGGATCCGCGCAATCAGCTCCCTCGCCCCGAACGGCTTCACCACATAGTCGTCGGCGCCGATCTCCAGCATCAGCACCTTGTCCACTTCATCGGCCATCGCGCTCAGCACAATGATCGGCGTCTGCACCCCCTCGGTCCTCAGGCTCTTGCAGATGTCGATCCCGCTCATCTCCGGCAGCCGCAGGTCCACCAGCATCAGATCCGCGTGCCGCCGGAGCGCCTCCTTGTACCCGGCGCGCCCGTCGGCCACCAGCGTCGGCGCGAAGTTCTCCCGCTCCAGCATCACGCCGATCGTCTCCCTCAGACTCTCGTCGTCTTCGATCACCAGAATCCGTTGCATTGCTGTTGACGCCGCTACCGGCGTCGCGCTCCGGCTGTTTTCATCGCTACTCGAAGTCTACCCGCCCCCGCCCCGCCGCCGCACCCGGTCCCCTTCCGCCCGCCCCACTATTGACAACTCTTTTACATCCTCTTCACACTCCGTCGGCGCCCGCGCTCCTCCTGTAGAATGAGAGTTCTCTTTCGCCATGCGCTTCCTTTTCCCGCTGCCCGTTTCCGCGCTCGCGCTCTGCGCCCTCGCCTGCGGCCCTGCCTTCGCGCAGGCCCCGCCGCGCTCCTTCGCCCTCAAAGCCGAATCGCCCGCCTTCTGGTCCCTCATCCCGCGCGAGGCCAGGCTCGACAAAGTCGCCGGCGATTTCGGCTTCACCGAAGGCCCGGTCTGGGATCCACAGGGCTTCCTCTACGTCAGCGACGAAACCTACAACGAAGTTGTCCGCCTCTTCCCCGACGGCCGCCGCGAAACCGTTCTCCGCACCGGCGACCCCGACGGCAGCACCTTCGACAAACAAGGCCGCCTCATCACCACCGCCAGCGTCTTCCGCTCCCTCATCGCCATCACCCCCGACGGCAGCTTCTCCACCCTCGCCGCCTCTTTCGAAGGCAAGCGCTTCAACAGCCCCAACGACGTAGTCCTCGGCCCCGACGGCGCCCTCTATTTCACCGACCCGACGCTCGACCTCCCCAAAGGCGACCGCCAGGAGATCCCCTTCCAGGGCGTCTACCGCCTCGATCCCTCCGGCGCCGTCACCCTCCTCACCCGCGACCTCGCCCAGCCCAACGGCCTCGCCTTCTCCCCCGACGGCCGCCTCCTGTTCATCGACGACAGCGAGCGCCGCGAAATCCGCGTCTTCGATTTTTCAGACGGAAAAATTCACAACGGCCGCCTCTTCGGCCGCGAGGACGGACCCAAAGGCAGCGGCGTTCCCGACGGCATGCGCTTCGATGAGAAAGGCAACCTCTTCGTCACCGGCCCCGGCGGCATCTGGGTCTGGGACTCCTCCGGCCATCACATCGGCACCATCCTCACCCCCGAACAGCCCGCCAATCTCGGCTGGGGCGACGCCGATCTCCAGACGCTCTACATCACCGCCGAAACCTCGGTCTACCGCCTGCGCACCTCAACCCGCGGCTTCGTCCCCTACCTGCGCTAATCGGCGATCCGCGCGTCCGGATCCACAAACACCCACGCCAGCGCCCCCAGCGCGCACAGCCCCGCCGCCGCCAGGAACGACCACGTCCATCCATACCGGCCCGCGATCCACGGCGTCACCACCGCCGTCACCGTCGAGCCCAACTGCCCGCCCATATTCATCAGCCCGCTCACCAGTCCCGCCGACCGCCCGCCGATGTCCGCGCTCACGCTCCAGAACGAGCTCTGCGACAGATACAGCGCTCCCGCCCCTCCCGCCAGCACCACGCTCGCCAGTTGCGCGCTCGCCACCTGCGTGCCCAGCGCAATGAACACCGCCGACAATCCGATACCCGCCACCGCCAGCCCGCATCGCCCGGCCCTCTTCCCCCACCGCCTCGTCACCCGGTCGCTGATCCATCCCCCTACCGAGGACCCGATCGCCATCGCGATAAACGGCAGCATCGTGTAAAACGAGCTGTCCCGCAAGTTCAGCCCGCGCACCGAGCTCAGATAAATGAAAAACCAACTGAAGAAGATGTAGGCGATGTAGCCGTAGGAAAAATAGCTCAGCGTCACAATGATGATGTGCCGGTTCTTCAGCACCGCCCCCAGCGAAACCCGCTTGCCCTTGTCTTCGCCGTCTTGCTTCGGCAGCCCGGCGCGAATCTCGGCCAGTTCCTCCGGCGCAATCCAGGGGTGCTTCTCCGGACGGTCCCGCGCGATCACATACCAGATGCCCCCCGCCGCCAGCCCCAGCAGCGTGCTCAGCCAGAACGAAGCCCGCCACCCGTAGTTCAGCATCACGTAGGCGATGATCGGCGGCGTGATTCCGGCGCCGAAGCCCACCCCCGCGAAAATCAATCCGTTGGCCAGCCCGCGCTCGGCCGACGGTATCCATGCCGCCACCACGCAGTTCGACGCCGGGTACACAACAGCCTCGCCCATCCCCAGGCAGAACCGGATCGCCATCATCGCCGCCAGCAGTCCGCCCGCCGACGGCGGCAGAAACGTGATCAGCGTCGTGAACACGCCCCACCACACAACGCCCAGCGCCAGCACCCTCCGCGGCCCGATCCGGTCCGCCAGCCACCCGCCCGGCGCCTGGAACAGCGCGTAGCCCAGCACAAACGCGCTGAACACCGCGCCGAGCTGGATGTTGGTCAGGTGAAACTCGCGCGCGATCGACTGCCCGGCGATCGATATGTTCACCCGGTCCAGGTAAGCGATCGCGCTCACCAGGAACATCCAGAAGATCAGTACCCAGCGGAAGCGCGTGCGCAAGAGTTGGGCCAAGGATTTAAATGTAAGCGATGACGTCGATCTCTACCAGCGAATCGCCCGGCACCCATGCCGCCGCGATTGTCGTCCGTACCGGTGGCTCCTTGCCCCACCGCCCCAGGAACACTTCGTTCATCTCCGCGAAGTCCTTCCCGTTGGCCAGGTACACATTGCACTTCAGGCACTTCTCCATCGACGAGCCGGCGTCGGTCAACTGCTTCTCTATCTGGTCCAGCACATGCTTAGTGTGCGCCTTGATGTCGCCCGGGAAGTGCGCTCCCACCCCCGCGATGAACAGCAGGTTGCCGTAGGCCACCGTGCTGCTGAACATCGGCGTCTTCTCCGGCGGCTTGCCGTCCTTGTAAATCACCCGCTTCTTCGGCGTGTCCTTGGCTTTCGCTTCCGCTTCCGGCGCCGCCACCGCCGCCGCCGCCGCGATCCCTCCCGCCGTCACCCCGGCGTTCAAAAAATTGCGTCGATTGCTCGTCTTTTTCATGTTGTGCCCTTTCCTCGCCGGCCGCCCCGCTCAGGCGTAGCGATGCCTCTTCGCGCTCCACTTCGCCGGCCCGTACTCGCCCATGTCCAGCGGCCCTTCCATCGTGTCGCCGTTCACCGTACCGGTGAAAGTGTACTGCAGAACCTGCGCCTGGATGTGCTGCGCGCTGTGGAACCGGATCTGGTTGCCCGTCACTTCGCCGTGCAGATCGCCCTCCACCGTCTCGCCCCAGTGCGTGCCCACGATCTTCTCTTCGTGCTGCTCAAACAGCAGCGTGTGCTTCGAGGTTCCCCGCGGGAACTCGAGCTCCGCGATCCACTGCCCGTCCACGTTGGCCGGCGGTCCGGCCGGCGCCGGCGGATTCTCGAACTTCGGCGGCTTCGCCAGTATCGCTCCCAGCTTCTCCGCCACGATCTTCGCCTCGCCCGGCATCATCATGTACGGCATGATCCCCACCGCGCTCTTCTCCATATCGTGCGGCCGCATGCCCCGCGCTCCGTCCAGCAGAATCCGCGGCTCCCCTGCCAGCAGCGTCTCATACACCTCGCGCCCCGTAATCCCCAGCTTGTTCCCGTCCCACTCGATCTTCAGCACCGGCGAGTGGTTCGACAAGCTGTCCGGCTGCACCACCCTCGTCGTCACCCCGTCCACCTTCTTCACCGATGCAGTGACCGTGTCCAGCCAGCTCTGCCACTGGTCCCACTCGGCCTTGTGGTCCCGCTTGGTCCACATCTCCACCGCCGTGAGCATCCCCATGATCTCTTCTTTGCCCACCTTCAACGACCGCGCGAAGGCGTGATGCGGCGCCGCGTTGGCCCATGCCGCCTGCAGCAGGTTCTTGTCCCCCAGCAGCAGCCCGGCGCACTGCGGCCCCCGCAGGCACTTCCCGCCGCTGTAAGCAACGGCCGTCGCCCCGCGCCCCAGGTGAATGTTCGGGATCGTCAGCATCTCCGCCGCCGCGTCCACCAGCACCGGCACGTTCCACTTCCGCGCCATCGCCGACACCGCCTGCGTGCCCAGCTCGCCCTCGTCGCCCGGCCCGGCCAGGATGTACACCATCGCCGTCTTCTCGCTGAACGCCGCTTCGCACTCCGCCGCCGTCCGAGGCTCGATGATCTTCACTCCCAGCATCCGGATCGCGTGGTCGTAAACGTTGCGCGAATACTTCGGAATGATCACTTCGCTCTTCAGCCCGCGCAGGTCCGGCAGCCGCTGCATCTTCTCCGGATCGCTCCCCGCCAGGCACGCCGCCGTAAATCCCGTCATCGCCGCCGCGCATCCCGCGCTCACAATTCCCCACGGCGCCTGTGTCAGCTCCGCCAGTTTCTTCCCCACGCCGTCCATCAACTCGTCCATCTGAACGTAATGCTGCCCCGCCGCCTCCATCGCCTTCTTCACTTCCGGCAGGCTCAGCGACCCGCTCACGATCGTGAACGTCCCCTTGCAGTTGATCAACGGCCGCACGCCGATCGTCTCGTAAATGCTCCCGCCCGTTCCGGACGTCGATGCCGCCATCGCCTCGCCCCCCGCCGCCACCGCGCCGGCCGCGATCGCCGCCGCGCCCCCGGCCTGAAACAGCGCCCGCCGGCTCATGCCGGACGCGCCTTGCGATGTTTGAAACATTTTCTTCGCCATGTGATCCCTCTCCATCGGCTTTCGCCGTCTTGACCGGATTTCTTACTCTGGCCCCTAAGCCCGCGTCCTTTGACGACGGGCCGCTATCCTGGGCCGGATTCGCTCTCCATTTTTCATACCACAAAAAGGTAACGATACGTTAGCAAACGCTGACAAACGTAATTAAATCGGCAAAAGGGAGAAGTCTTGTGGTACGATTTCGCTTACTCGGAGGTCGCGCCAGCGCTTGGCCGGCAGCCACAACACTCACTATGAAGCTGAAGTATATCGCCTTGTTCCTGCTCGGTCTAGCACCGGCCCCGATTTTCGCCCAGGACGTATGTCAGGCCACGCCCCCCTTCGCCGATGTCTCGGTCCCCCACGCCAAGGGCGCGCCCGAGCTCTCCGTCGATCCCAAGGCCTCCATTTGGAAAAAGGCCGCCCGCGCCGAGATCGTCAAGGACTGTTCCCGCCAGCTCGACTACCCCGATATCCGCACCCAGGTCCGCGCCTTCTACACCGACACCGATCTCTACCTCCTGTTCGAGTGCCCCTATAAAGTCCTCAACCTCTGGACCCCTCCCATGGGCGGCGGCCCGCGCAACAAGCTCTGGGACCGCGACGTCGTCGAAATGTTCCTCGGCTCGGACTGGAACAACATCCGCCACTACCGCGAATTCGAAATCGCCCCCACGGGCGACTGGATCGATCTCGCCATCGACCTCGATCATCAAAGCTACGACCAGACCTGGCGCTCCGGCTGGAAAACCGCCGCCCACATCGACGAAAAGAAGAAAATCTGGTACGCCGCCGCCCGCATCCCCCTCAGCGCCGTGAGCGCCGAACCCGTCAAAGCCGGCTCCCGCTGGCGCGTGAATCTCTACCGCATCGACGGCGTCGGCGGCGATCCGCAGCGCCACTTCCTCTGCTGGCAGCCCACCTGCGTCCAGAACCGCGACCCCAATCACGTCCCGGAACATTTCGGGACCATGGTGTTCTTGCCGTGACCGCCCGCGCTTTCTCCCGCCGCGCTCTCGTCTTTCTCCTCGGCGCATCCTTGTTGCCCGCCTTCGCCCAAACCTCTTCCGCCGCCGCCGACCCGGTGGGCGCCGGCCGCAAACGCTTCGAGATCCGCTGCGCCGGCTGCCACGGCGCCGACGGCTTGGGCGGCGAGCGCGCCCCCGGCATCGGCCACGGCGAGCGCGAGGGCCTCCAGTCCGATCAGGCCGTCCGCGACATCATCCGCAACGGCATCCCCGAGCTCGGCATGCCCTCCTTCCACGTCCCCGACGACGAAATGTCCCTGCTTGTCGCCTTCGTCCGCTCCCGCGTCCAGCCGGCCTCCGACACCAATGTCGCCGGCGATGTCGAGGCCGGCAAGCGCTTCTTCTTCTCCACCGGCGGCTGCGCCGATTGCCACATGATCCAGGGCCGCGGCGGCCTCACCGGCCCCGATCTCACTTTCGCCGGCTCACGCCTCACCCTCGCCGAACTCGAAACCGCTCTCCGCAACCCCGGCTCCCTCGAGCGCGAAGGCTACCATGCCGTCACCGTCGATCTCACCGCCGGCGGCACCCTCCGCGGCCTCCTGAAAAATGAAAGCGGCTTCGACCTCCAGCTCCAGGGCTTCGACAACCGCCTCCATCTCCTCACTTCTTCCCAGTTCACCGCCGTCCACCCCGACCCCTCCCCGCTCATGAAACCCCTGCACGCCTCCCCCGCCGACACCGCCAACCTCCTCGCCTTCCTCGCCCACCTGCCCGCCGCCGTCTCCGCCGACCCCACTCCCGCCATCCAGCCGCTCCCCGATGCCGTCTCCTGGGACGACGTTATGCACCCCAAGCCCGGCGAATGGCCGACCTTCCATGGCGTCACCGGCGGCAATCGCTACACCACGCTCACCACCATCAACCGCGACAACGTCGGCCAACTCGCGCCCAAATGGATGTTCCCCATCCCCGCCGGCCGCAGCCTCGAAGTCACTCCCGTCGTCGCCGGCGGCGTGATGTACGTCACCGCCGTCAATTCCGTCTTCGCCCTCGACGCCCGCACCGGCCGCCAGATCTGGTCCTTCTCCCGCCCCCGCAGCAAAGGCCTGGTCGGCGACGCCTCCTCCGGCATCAACCGCGGCGTCGCCATCCTCGGCGACCGCGTCTTCCTGGTCACCGACAACGCCCACCTCCTCGCCCTCCACCGCCTCACCGGCGCTCTCCTCTGGGACATCGAAATGGCCGATTCCCGCCATCACTACGGTTCCACCTCCGCCCCGCTCATCGTCGGCGATCTCGTCGTCAGCGGCGTCTCCGGCGGCGACGAGGGCATCCGCGGCTTCCTCTCCGCCTACAAAGTCGCCACCGGCGAGCGTGCCTGGCGCTTCTGGACCATCCCCGCTCCCGGCGAGCCGCTCGCCAATACCTGGGAAGGCCGCGCCCTCGAACACGGCTGCGCCTCCACCTGGCTCACCGGCACCTACGACCCCGAAACTAACCTCCTCTTCTGGCCCACCGGCAATCCCTGTCCCGACTTCAACGGCGACGAGCGCAAAGGCGACAACCTCTATGCCGATTCCGTCGTCGCCCTCGATCCGGAAACCGGCACCCTCAAGTGGTATTACCAGTTCACTCCCCACGACCTCCACGACTGGGACGCCACCGAAACCCCCATGGCCGTCGACTTCGTCTACCACGGCCAGCCCCGCAAGCTCCTCCTCCAGGGCAACCGCAACGGCTTCTTCTACGTCCTGGACCGCACCAACGGCAAGTTCCTCGCCGCCACTCCCTTCGTCAAAAACCTCACCTGGGCCAAATCCATCGGCCCCGACGGCCGCCCCGTCCTCGCCGAAGGCTGGCAGCCCACCGTTGAAGGCACCCGCATCTGTCCTTCCATGGACGGCGCCTCCAACTGGATGTCCACCTCCTACAATCCCGGCACCGGCCTCTTCTATCTCATGGCGCTGGAAAAATGCAACATCTTCAGCAAGAACTCTGAGTGGTGGAAGCAGGGCGAGTCCTTCTACGGCGGCTCGGCCCGCGAGGATCGCACCCAGCGGCCCCGCAAATACCTTCGCGCCCTCGACCCCCAGACCGGCCGCATCGTCTGGGAATATGAGCAAACCGGCCCCGGCCAATCCTGGGCCGGCCTCCTCACAACAGCCAGCGGCCTGGTCATCTTCGGCGACGACAACGGCGCCATGACCGCCCTCGACGCCTCGTCCGGCAAGCCCCTCTGGCACTTCAACCTCAGCCAGCACCTCCACGCCTCGCCCATGACCTATTCCCTCGATGGCCGCCAGTTCATCGGCATGGCCGCCGGCTCCAACATCATCGTCTTCGGCCTGCCATAGCCGCGCCCGTCGTGATATAACTCCGCTTCAAGCTTATGAAGAAAGCATCCCTCTGCCTCCTCGCGGCGCTGGCGCCGGCCGGCCTGCTGCTTGTCCCCCTCCGCGCCCCCGCCGCCGCGGAAACCCCGTCCATGATGGACTCCTACCGCCTGGTCGAAGTCGCCTCCCTCTCCGACGCCATGGAACAGCTCTACGGCCAGAAGGCTTACATGGGCCACCAGATGCGCCCGCTCGCCCCGGTCAAGTTCGCCGGCCCCGCCGTCACCGTCCTGCTCAAGCGCGACGAGAACACCGAAGGCTCCAAGGCCCTCCAGGGCATGCTCGACGCCATCGATGAAGCCCCCGCCGGCTCGGTCTACGTCATGGTCCTCGAAAACGGCGCCGATTTCGCCGGCATCGGCGGCCTCATGTCCACCGCCATGAAGTTCCGCGGCCTCGCCGGAGCCGTCGTCGATGGCGGCGTCCGCGATACCCCGCAGATCCTCAAGCTCCAGTTCCCCGTCTTCAGCCTCGGCGTCGTCCCCTCCACCACCATCAATCACTTCCGCTTCGCCGGCGTCAACGTCCCCGTCCAATGCGCCGGCGTCACCGTGCATGCCGGCGATATCGTCGCCGCCGACTCCGATGGTGTGGTCGTTGTCCCCCAGGCCCACGCCGCCGACGTCCTCAAAAAAGCCCAGCAGCTCGACGAAACCGAGCACAGCATGTACCCGTTCATCGAAAAATACCGCTCCATCCGCGAAGCCGTCGCCAAGTTCGGCCGCCTCTAACTCATCACGGCCCCACCGCCCCGGTGATCACCGAGATCGACGCCGCCGGCAGAACATATTCCGTCTCCGGCGTCACGCGCGCCTCCTCCAACGCCGCCGGCCCGTCCGGCTTCGCATACCCGGCAGCCCCGTCGGCGTGCCACACATACTGCCCCGGCCCGAACGTCACCCTCCGCACCGCGCCCGTGTATCCACCCTCGCCCGCCCGCCCGCCGTCGTGAAACACAATCCGCACCCGGTGTTCTTTCTCCGGATCCTTGTTCAGCGCCATCACCGACCATTTCCCGTCCGGCCGCTCCACCGCGTACGCCGTCACCAGCTCGTGCCCCGCCTGGTCCCTCACATCCCCCGCCGCCGCGTACACCTTGTGCTCGCCCCCTCCCGGCTGCACCCACTCTTTGCTGATCAACTGCGCCGCGAAAAACTGCGCCGTCCGGCTCCCCACCTTGAACTCTTTGTCCGTCGTCTGCATCGAAAACGTCCCCCAGCTCCCGTCGCAGCCCTTCTGCAGAGGCAGCGGCAGATAGTGGAAAAAATACGTCGCCTTCCCGCCCGCCGTCAAAAACGATCCGATGTAGTCCGCCTCCCATAGCCCTCCGTACATCGTCACGAACGCTTCGTTGATGTTCCACGAAATGTTCGTCTCGGTCACCATCATCGGCACCGTCTCCGGCAGCCCGTCCTCCCGCCACGCCTTCATGATCCCGGTGATCTCCTCCGGCTCCCGGTACAGCGTGTCCCAGCTCAGCTTGCACGGATCGAACGGATAATGCTCGAACGGAAAAAACGCCAGGTCCTCCCTCCGCCCCTTCGCCTGAAGATAAGCGAGAAACCGCCCCAGCCATGACGACCGCCCCTCCCCGTCCGGCCACACCAGGATGTCCGAGTTCACCCCCTCAAACACCGGCCCGCCCAGCTTCAACCCCGCATCCACTTTGTGCAGCGCCCGCGCGAACTGCACGTACAGCGCCCCGTAATCCTCCGGCAGCATGAACTGCCCGTCCGGCTCCTCGCCCATCTCGACATAAGCGATCGGATACTTCCGCTTCTCCAGGTACGCGATCTCGGCCGCCGCGTCCTCCGGCGTCCCATAGAGCATCGCGATCGGCACCATCGCCGGCAGCCCCCGCGTCACCCCACTCGTAAAAAACAAATCCAGCCCCGCCTGGTCCCCCGCTTTCTCGTCCTTGTCCCCCTCCTGGTGCCACGGGTCCACCGACGAGCAATACGTCGCCGTCTGCTCCTGGTCCGCCGAGTGCCGCACCGCGTCGTGCAACTCCCCCGCCGCATCCAGCGTCCCGGCGTAAATCTCCCGCATCGCATACCCCACGCAGTTCCGCGCATCCAAGGCCCCGTGATCGTCGCAGGTGTTCGACGATGCCGTCATCCACACCCGCAGATACCGCGCCGCCACCGCCGTCCGCGCCAGCTTGAGCGTCGCCGTCCCTCCCTTGCCCTCCTCCACCGCGCCGCCCGGAAACGTCTGCCACGCCCCCTTCGTCGCCGACTTGATCGGATCCTCCGCCCCCGTCCAGAACTGCACAAAGTACCGCGTCGCATACGGCTCGCCCCACGCGATCCTCACCGCGTTCACCTCCTGCGCCGCTCCCAGGTCCACCACCACCCACTGCGGGTGCGCACCCTCCGCCTCCCCCGTGTACCGCGCGCTCAAGTACGGATTGCTTTTCCAGTACGTCGCCTCGCTCCCGTCGTCCAGCCGCGAATACCCGCTCCGGTCCGTCCCGTCGTTCCGCGTGAATCCCCGGTGCGGCAGCGGATACCCCCACGAGTGCCGCACCGCCTCCCCCGGCTCCGCGCTCCCCGTAAAATAGCCCCTCCCCGCCGCGTCGCTCCACGTCCCCCGCGGATTCCAGTGCCACGCCTCCACGTGCAGTTCCGTGTTCTGCCGGTAGGTCACGGTCTGCCACCCCGCCTCCAGCGCCGCCTTCAGCGCGTCCCCGCTCAACAGCCTCTCCGTCGCCCCATACGGCAGCCGGTCCACCCCCGCCCCCAGCGCCTCCACCGGCCGGATCCGGTTCCGCACCGCCCCGGCCCCGGTCTCCACCGTAATCGTCTGCGCCCCCGAATAGGCAACGAACAGTAAGCAGACAAAAAACTTGCCGCACGCCGCGAACCAAAACGGACCGCGAGGAACCTCAAAACTTTGCGTGTAGATAGCCACTTTCGTATCTTTCTGTGAGTGCTTCGCCATTATACGCTCACCAAACTACAATCTATATACGCAATCGGTACTATTTTCTTGACTTACGTTTTCTTTCGTGTCACGATTCAAAAACTGCTTTAGTCGGGATAAAACTTCCTTGTGGGAAGGCAAGGCCGGCCGCGGATGGTAGTGGAAAGCGCGGTTGGCGGGAATGGTAGCTCCATCGAGGCCCTTGTGCCGGCCCGTGGCGCTGTGCGCAAAAGTTCGGATACGAGACAACTTTCAAGAGGGGAACAATGGCGAAGCGACGCATAGTTTTGGCATTTTTCGCGGCGGCGATGGGGTCTCTGCCGCTGCTGGCTGACGTCACCGGGTCCATCCTGGGCACGGTCCGGGACAGCACTCAGGCGGTCGTTGTCGGGGCTCTGGTCACCGCCACCAACACCGACACCAATTTCAGCAAATCCGCCACCGCCAACGCCCAGGGCGAGTACCGCATCCTCGCGCTCCCTCCCGGCGCCTACAAGGTCACGGCCACAGCCTCCGGCTTCCAGCAGTACGTGGCCACCGGCATCGATCTCAAGGTCAACGATCAGTTGCGTGTCGATGTCACCCTCCAGGTCGGCAACGTCCAGCAGAGCATCAGCGTCGAGGCCAACCCCCTGCAAGTTGAAACCGAAAGCACCCAGCTCGGCCAGGTCATCGAATCGAAGAAAATTCTCTCCCTGCCGCTCAACGGCCGCAGCTTCATCGATCTGCTCGGCCTCCAGGCCGGCGTCGCTCCCGCCACCTCCGGCTCCATGCAGCAGGACCGCCCCGTCTCCGGCATCCTCTCGGCCGGCAACATCTCGGTCAACGGCGGCCGCGAAACCGCCAACGCCTTCCTGGTGAATGGCGGCGACGTCAGCGAGGGCCGCAACCTCGGCGCCGGCCTCATCCCCAATCTCGACTCCATCCAGGAGTTCCGCCTCATCACCAACAGCTTCGACGCCGAGTACGGCAAGTTCAGCGGCTCGGTCATGAACGCCAT
>DAIDHC010000223.1 GCA_027452065.1 Bryobacterales bacterium | reverse complement strand
CGTAATCATCGAAGAAACAGTCGGCGTGCGGATGACCGACTTCAACAACGAAGCGTGACCGGGTCCGGATGGGACACCCGGGGAAAGAATCGAGATGGATCTCATACAACCTTTGCTATCGGCGGCCCTGGTAGTTGCCCTACTTTGGGCCACCATTCGCTTCCTTCAGGGCCGTTGGGCCGGGAAGCTCACCGTCAGACGGAGCCGTCAGTGGGCTGCGGGCGCCGCCGGGCCGGCGCCGCTGTGCCAAGCCGGGCGCCTGCCCCTCGGCCCGCAGCACGCCGTCCATCTCGTCCGCTCCGGTCAGCGCTGTTTCCTGCTGGCTACACATCCATCCGGTGTCATCTGCATCTCCCGATGGAGCGAAGCCGAAGACACCGTCACGAATCGGGAAGCCGAGTTGGCGCCCCAATTCCCCACCAATCAGGTCGAGCCATGAAACGCGCCCTTTGTCTGACCTCAGTCCTGCTTACCACCGGCGCCGTTCAGGCGGCGTCGAGCGCGCCGGGGAAGGCCAGCAAGCAGCTCGATGGTGGTTCGCCGATGCAGACCGTCCTGCTGCTGACAATTCTGACCCTGCTTCCGGCAATCTTCATGTCGATTACGCCGTTCCTGCGCATCACCGTCGTCCTCCATTTTCTGCGGCAGGCGCTCGGCACGCAAACGACCCCCTCCAACCAGGTGCTTGTCGGTCTGGCCCTGTTTCTGACAATCCCGCTCGTTCAGCCGACTGTCTCGGAAGTCTACACCCGCGCTTGGCAGCCTCTCGAGCAGGGCGACATGGACTGGAAACAAGCGTGGACGGAGGGTTCGAAACCGGTGCAGCGCTTTCTGTCCCGCTCGGTTCGGGAAAAGGACGTCCGGCTGTTCCTCGAAGTCACTCATACGCCGCCCCCAGCCAAGCCCAGCGACCTTTCGTTGAGCGTATTAGTGCCGGCATACGTGATCTCAGAGCTTCGGACGGGCTTTCAGATTGGTGCTGTTCTTTTCCTCCCGTTCCTGATTATCGACCTGATCGTGGCGTCAGTCACGCTCTCAGTGGGTATGGTGCAGCTTCCGCCGGTTATGATCTCGGCACCCTTTAAGGTTCTCCTGTTCGTTCTCGTCGACGGGTGGAACCTGGTCATCGGATCTCTCATCCGGAGCTTCGTCACTCCATGACGCAACAAGCCGCCATCGATCTGTTCCGCAACGCACTTACTACTACATTCTGGCTGAGCCTGCCCTTGCTGGTGCTCGGTTTCGTGGTCGGTGTTGTGGTCAGCATCGCCCAAGCCATCACGTCCATGCAGGACGCCAGCTTTGGGGCTGTGCCACGGCTGTGGGCGTTTTTTGTCGGACTCCTGCTCTTCCTGCCGTGGATCACACTCCGGCTGGTCGCCTATACTATCGCCCTTTTCAGCGATTTCAGCCGCTATGCACATTAGCGACCTGTTCCCCGACACGATGCTGTTCAGCTTTCTGCTGGCGCTCTCGCGTCTGTCGGGGCTCTTCGCCTTTATTCCGGTTCCCGGTATCCGCACGGGCCCGGACGCCGCCCGAATCCTGGCGTCGCTGGCGCTTACGGTGGCGCTGTACCCGTTTTGGCCCGCGCCTCCTTCGGTCTCTCCTACGGCCGGGGACCTGGTCTGCTGGGTGTTGGCCGAACTGGCGGTCGGCGTCGCAGCCGGGCTCGCCATCAGCCTGGCGCTTGAGTGCTTCCAGTTTGCCGGCCAGCTCATCGGCCTGCAGGCAGGTTACTCCTACGCCGCCACGATTGATCCAAACTCCCAGTCCGACTCGGGCGTAATTCTCGTGTTCGCCCAACTGCTGGCCGGTTTTCTGTTCTTCTCCGCGGGCATGGATAGACAGTTGATTCGCGCTCTAGCCCTCAGTCTTCAGACGCAGCCCGCAGGGATCTATCACATCCGAGTCTCCATCCTCGACGCGTTCATCCACCTAGGGGCCGATGTCTTCGTACTTGGGCTGCGCCTGGCGCTGCCTGAAATCGCACTTCTGGTTCTCATCGATCTCTGCTTCGGGATTCTGGGCCGGATGCTTCCGCAGATCCAGTTCCTGCTTCTTTCCTTCCCGGTGAAAATGCTCGCCGGAATCATCGTTCTGGCTCTCACGTTGAGCGTCTTCCCGCTGATCTGGACCGGCGCCGCCGAACACGCGCTTGCCGTACTCAGCGCGATGGGCCGAAAATGAGCGCGGGAAACCAAAAGACGGAGAAGCCGACTCCCCGGCGGCTCGATAAAGCCCGGCGCGAGGGTCGCTTTGCGGCAAGCCGCGAGCTTACCGGCGCGGTCCAGTTCGCTGTCTTCATCGCGATATGCGTGAGCCTCGCCCCGGCTGCCTTTCTCGGTCTGAGCCGTCTGATGCGGAGTCTGCTCGTTTTTGCTTTTCAGGCCAATCTTGGTCCATCGGGGATGAGTGCGTTGGGCGCGTCTATCTTTCGCGGTGCATTCCAACCCGTCCTGTTATGCGTCAGCGCCACGGCGGCGGCCAGCCTCCTGGTCCAGTTGGCCGTCACCGGCTTCGGCTTTGCTCCACAAAGGGCGCTGCCCGACCTCACCCGCTGGAATCCGCTCCAGCGTGCCCGTGAGTTACCGCGCCAGAATCTGGTCTCCGGCGTTCAGGCGATGGTACTTGGGCCCCTGCTGTTCTTTGCCGCATATCGCATGGTCCGGTCCAATCTCGATGCCTACCTTGCCCTGCCGCTGGCCTCGCCCCGCCAAGCGCTCCTGGTTGTCGGCGGCTCCTGGAAAGGCTTTCTCATCAAGGCCGCGCTCACCGTCGTCGTCATCGGCCTGCTCGACCTCGTGCGCCAGCGCCGGCGTTTCCTTTCCGACCTGCGCATGTCCAAACAGGACATCCGGGACGAGGCCCGCGAGTCGGAGGGCAATCCTCAGGTCAAGGCTAAAATTCGGCGGCTGCAGCGCGACCTCGCCCGCCGGAGCATGATGAAAGAGGTTCCGCTGGCGACGGCGGTCATTGTTAATCCGACCCACTACGCCGTCGCCCTCCGCTACGAAACCGATTCCATGGCGGCGCCTCGCGTGGTCGCCAAAGGTAAGAACTATCTGGCGCTCCGCATCCGCCAGATCGCCACCGAACACGAGATCCCGATCGTCGAGAATCCGCCCCTGGCCCAGGCGCTGTACAAATCGGTCGACGTCGGCCAGGAGATTCCCGCCCATCTGTATCGGGCGGTCGCCGAGATCCTCGCTTACATCTTCCGTCTTATGCACCGTCCGGCGCAGGCCGCGCCGCCCCGGAGATAATCCCGGAATTCGCCCATGACAAGGAGTGAACCCATAATGGCCGCCACCACCGCCAGGCTCGCATCGCCGCCCAGCCCGCCCGTGCCCATCGCGGCGCCCGTTCACAAACGGGCTGCCGCCGCGGCCGCGCGGCCTGCCGGTACCAAAGTGCCTCGCCTGAACTGGGGCGAAATCTCCATCCCGATCGCGGTGCTGGCAATTGTCCTGGCCATGGTCACGCCGCTTCCCCCGATTCTCCTCGACCTGCTCATCAGCGCCAATATCGCTGCTTCCGTCATCATCCTCATGGGCGCCATGTACATCACGCGCCCGGTCGATTTCAGCGTTTTCCCCACCACGTTATTGCTGATGACCCTGTTCCGCCTGGCGCTGAACGTCTCCTCGGCGCGGCTCATTCTTCTGAACGGAAACACCGGCACCAGTGCCGCCGGCGAAGTGATCCAGGCCTTCGGAGCCTTCGTCGTGGGAGGCAACTACATCATTGGCGTGGTCATTTTCCTGGTCCTCATCGCCATCCAGTATGTGGTCATCAATCACGGTGCCGTGCGCATCTCCGAAGTCACCGCCCGCTTTACTCTCGATGCCATGCCCGGAAAGCAGATGTCGATTGACAGCGATCTCAATGCCGGTCTGATTGACGAGACGGAGGCTCGCGCGCGCCGAAAGCAACTTTCGGCCGAGGCCGAGTTCTTCGGCGCCATGGACGGCGCCTCCCGCTTCACCCAACGCGATGCCGTCGCCAGCATCCTCATCACCGGCATCAACATCGTCGCCGGATTTCTGATCGGAGTCCTCCAGCACGGCCTCGACCTCCGCCACGCCCTGGAAACCTACACCGTGCTCACCATAGGAGACGGACTCGTCACGGTCATCCCTGCTCTTATGATCTCGGTTTCCGGCGGCCTTATCGTCACCCGCGCCAGTTCCGACGGCAAGCTGGGCGCCGAGTTTCAGCGCCAGGTCTTCACGCGCCCCGAGCCTTTGCTGCTCGCCTCAGGCGTTCTTTTGGCTATGGCCATCCTCCCGGGCCTTCCCAAAATCCCATTTCTGCTGATCGGCTCCGGCCTCGGTTTCGGCGGATGGCGCCTGCGCGCCAAGTCCGCTGCCCAGGAAGCCGCCCCTGCCGCGGCGGCCGCTCCGGCCAAGGAGAACCTCGACTCGCTATTGAAGGTCGAACCGCTGGCCATTGAGGTCGGCCTAGGCCTGGTCAAACTGGTCGAGGGCGGGCAGAACTCGCCGCTGCTCCGGCGTATCGGCAGCATCCGCCGGCAGTTGGCTACCGAACTCGGATACATCCTTCCACCGGTCCGCGTCACGGACAATCTCACATTGAAGCCCCGCGAGTATGTTGTTTCTCTCAAAGGCGCCGAGATTGCACGCTTCGAAATGCCCCAGGGCTGCGAGTTGGCCATCAGCCCGGGCGCGAATGCTTCTCCGCTGGACGGGATGCCGACCCGGGAGCCTGCTTTCGGGATCGCCGCCGTCTGGATCTCACCCGAGTTGTCCGAGCGCGCCCGCGCCGCCGGCTACACGGTTGTCGACGCCATCAGTGTCATAGGTACTCATCTGAGCGAGTTGTCCCGCCGCCACGCCTACGAGTTGTTCTCTCGCCAGGACGCGAAGCGCCTCCTGGATCGTGTTACGGAAGACAGTCCAAAACTGGTCGAGGATTTGGTGCCCAAACTCCTCAGCCTGTCGGTGGTCCAGAAAGTGCTCCAGAACCTGCTCCGCGAGCGGGTGTCGATTCGGGACGGGGCCACGATTCTTGAAGCCGTCAGCGAAGCGGCTCCCGTCACCCGAAACCCGGTGCTGTTGACCGAGTACGCCCGCCAGGCGATCCGCCGCCCCCTCGTCAAGCCCTACCTGAACCAGGCCGGAGAGCTTCCTGCCTGGTTCCTCGAACCCGCCGTTGAACAGGCCATCGAATCCACCGTCGAGCATTCCGACACCTCCAGCCATTTCTCGCTGCCTCCGCAGCGAATCCGCGATATCGTCGGCCGCATGCAGGCCGCCACCGGCAACGTCGAAGCCGGAACCGTCCTTCTGGCCGGCTCGGGGAGCCGATTCTTTCTTCGCCAAATGATCGAGAGCTCCATCCCCAACCTCGCCGTGCTGAGCCACAACGAGGTACCGCCGGGCGTCCGCGTCATTTCTCTGGGGACAGCAAAGTAATGTTTAAGGCGAATTCTGCCGAACATCTGAGTGTGCGAGTCAGAGGTCAGTGGATATGAGAATCAAGTCCTTTTTTTCCAGCTCCGTTGATGCCGCTCTCTGCGAGGCGCGGCGGGAACTCGGCCCGGAGGCGATGCTGATCGAGTCCCGGCGCAGCGCACCCGAGTCGAGGCGCTTAGGTGAGTATGAGGTCGTCTGCGCGGTCACGGCACCTCCAGCCGCGCGCGGACGCTCTTCAAACGACACGCCGTCGGGCCCGGCCCCTGCCCCTGGATTTCCCACTCAGGATTTTGCCGCGCTGGTTGAGCGCGTCGAACGGCTGTCGCTGGTGCTCCAGCGAGCTGAATCCTCCGCCCTTCGGCTGACGCTCAATCCCGAGCTCGCCGCGGCATCGCGCCTGCTCGAGTCGACCGAACTCGACCCGCGTTGGATCGGCTCCATCGTCTCGTCAATAGAGAATTCTCCGTGCGCCGGCGCCGCCGGAAGCGAACTTCACGACCAAATTCAGAATCGCCTGACCGGGCTGGTTTCTGTGGACCCGACGCTCGGCGTGCCCTCGGCCGCGCGCCGCATTATCGCTCTCATCGGCCCTCCAGGCGCCGGAAAAACAACGTCCCTCGTCAAGCTCGCTGCGCGCTTCGCCCTGAGCGGCGCGCGTCCTTCGCTGATTCTATCAGCCGACACCCAGCGTGTAGCCGCCACCGAGCAACTCCGAGCATTTGCGGCCATTCTCGGCTCGGCCTTCGTTGCCGTGGATTCTCCCCGCGTGCTCCGGCAGGCCCTCGAGGAACATGGCGGCAAGGAATGGATCTGGATCGACACCCCCGGCTGGAGCCGCGACGAACCTTCCGACGCCAAGGGGCTGGCCGAGCTCATCTCCTCCGTTCCCGACCTTGACACGCACCTTGTTCTGCCTGCCTCCATGCGAGCCGCCGATCTATCGGCGACCGTGGACCGGTTCCTTCCCTTCCATCCGGCCAAGCTGCTTTTCACCCGTCTCGATGAAACCTCCTGTTTTGGCCCCCTGCTCAATGAATCCGCCCGGACCGGGATCCCACTATCGTTCCTGGGAAACGGTCCCCAGATCCCGGAGGATATCGAGCCGGCTGAGCCCGCGGCGGTGGCCCGCCTGATTCTTCGCCATCAGCTCGGAATCCGCCGCGCGGCCTCCGCCGCCGCCTGAACAAGGAGAAGCCTGTGGCCGCCACTCCCAGCCAGCAACGCACCTACGAAGACGGGTCGTGGACGACACCCGAAGAACGAGAACGCCTTATTCTCGAGCACCTGCCTCAGGTCCGCCTGATCGCCCGCCGTATTCACGACCGGCTCCCGGAGAGCGTGAACCTGGAAGACCTGGTCTCCACCGGCATCATCGGACTTATCTCCGCCATTGATCGTTTCGATCCCGGTCACAACGTCAAGCTGAAGACTTATGCCGAGTACAAGATCCGCGGCGCCATTCTCGATAGTCTGCGGGGCCTCGACTGGGCCCCCCGTCAGCAGCGCCGGCGCACCAAGCAGATCGAGGCCGCCATTGCCTCCGTCGAGCAGCGCCTGCACCGCGCTCCCACCGAGGAGGAGATCGCCGCCGAACTCGGAGTCTCGCTCGAGGAATACCATGACTGGCTCATCGACATCCGCGGCGTCAATATCGGCAGCCTCGAGAGTGCCTCGCCGGACGAGGACGGCCGCGACTTGCTCAAATACATTTCCGACGACGAGGAACACTGGCCGTCCCGGCTCCTGGAGCGCTCCGAACTCCTGCGTCTGCTGGCCTCCGCCATCGACCGAATCCCGGAAACCGAGCGCCTCGTGCTCAGCCTCTACTTCCATGAGGAGCTCACCCTGCGTGAGATCGCAAAGGTCGTCAACCTTCATGAGTCCCGCATCTCGCAACTGAAATCACAGGCCATTCTCAGACTTCGCGCCTATATTGAGAAACGCTGGCCGATGCAGCGGGGGGCGTAACGATGGCGCCGGAACCGAACGTCTGGCTGTCCAACGAATTCGCCGCCGCCTTCGCCCTGGCTCTGGAAGCCATGACCGGCGAGAAGCCAGGCGCGTCGGCCCATCCATTGAGCCCCGCCGCATCCGGGACGGATCCCGACTGTCTCTGGTGGCGGCAGCCACTACGGCTCGCGCCTGATTGCACAATCTGGCTGGGCGCCTCCACATCGGCGTGGACGGCGATCGGGCAAGCTGTTCTCTCGTCAGCCGGTGTCGAGGAGAACACTCCGGAAAGCATTCGCGATACGTATATCGAAACGGCCGGCCAGGCATTCGGTTCGGTAGCGCGCGCGCTGAGCAATCTGCTTCGCCAGGACGTCGCCTGCGAACCGCGCGACGCCCAACCCCCCGAAGCCGCCCTTCCTTTGTTCCGGATCGAGCTCGTGCTGTCCGGACCAGCACCCGTTTCGTTGCTGCTCGCCATCTCGCCCGCCCTGCTTACCCAGGTATCGGGCGCCGGCGACGGCTCAGCTTCGCCGGCACCGCCGGCGCTCGGCTCAGCGTCAGAACCGCCCGCTTTAGCCAATCACCGCCAGCTCGATCTTCTGCTCGACGTGCAGCTCCCGGTCAGCGTCTCCTTCGGCCAGTCCCAGTTGCCGCTTAAGGACGTCATCAAGCTCACCACGGGCTCCATAGTAGAGCTCAACCGGACGGTTTCCGAGCCGGTCGAGGTCATCGTCAACAACTGCGTTATCGCCCGTGGCGAAGTCGTCGTCGTCGAGGGCAACTTTGGCGTCCGCATCCAACAGGTTGTCAGCAGGCAAGAAAGGCTAAGGTCGATCCAATGAACCAACCCATCCCCCTGTGGGCCGTGCTGGCCCTGCTGGCCGCTGTGGCCACCGGCCTGCTCGCCGGCCTCTCTTTATTCCTCGCGCTGCAGGCTCAGGCCAGGAAACAGGCCGCCGCCGTGGAGGAGCTCAATCGCCAAGTTCTTCAGGAGCGCGAAGACAGCGCGACCCGTCTCGCGGAACTCGAATCGCGACTTCTATCCAGCGAGCAGCGCGCCGCGGTGCTGGTCCCGCCAACGCCCCCAAAGTCGGGCCTCAATCTCACCAAGCGCGCTCAAGTGCTGCGCCTTTCCCGTCAGGGCGAGCGCGCCGCGGGCATCGCCGCCGCTCTCCAGTTACCCCGCGCCGAAGTCGAGTTGCTGCTGAAGGTCGAACAGCTCGGTGAACGGCGCACCGCTTAGCTTGGGCGTTCGCTACCCTTGTCCACACGCCGGCGTTCCGCGGTCACGGATTGGGCAGTCGGACTGGCGTGGCCCTTTCTCCGTCTCCGTTCGACCGGAACAATACCGTCAGCTTGATCGGCCTCTTGTTCCGCATCACCTCAAGCTGGCAGGACTCCCCAGCACGCGCCGTCGCCTCGGCATTCAGCAGTTCGCCCGTGTTCGCCACGCTGATTCCGTCCACGGCCTGGATCACGTCGCCAGCCTTCATGCCCGCGCGCTCGGCCGCTGAATCCCGCAGAACCATCCGCACGAGCACGCCCGCACGCACCCCAAAGTATTCGGCCAGTTGCGAGTTCAGCGTTTCCACTTGAACTCCCAGCAGCCCCATCCCGCTGCCCGGCAGCCATCCGGGCATCTCGCCCGGCGGAAAGTTGGGCACCATGAACATGGGCGTGGGATGCGGCTGATCTCCCGGCCCTCCGCCCGCCCGCGCCTCCACGCTAGGCCGCTCACCGAGAGTCACGGTCACTGTCTGCGGCTTCCCATCGCGGCTGATCGTCAGCTTCGCCTTCCGGCCGGGCAGTGTCTGGTGAACCATGCCGACGAACTGCCGCGTACCCTCAACGGGCTGCCCGTTGTACTCAAGCACCACGTCGGAGATTTTCAGTCCCGCCTTGGCAGCCGGGCCATCCTCTTCCACGAGCGTCAACTCGACGCCGCGGTCTCCGGCCAGTCCCAATTGCTGCGCCCGGGACGCTGTCAAGTCCTGCACGCCAACGCCCAGGTAGCTCGGCCCTGCGATGGTCGCCGGCCTGGCCGAAGTCTTCTCCCGCCCCGCACTTACCTGCGCGAACGCCCAGCACGGCGCCGCGGCCAACACCAGCCACGCTGCCGCCTGATGTCCGCCAATTCGCCCCAACGCACTTCGCATCACAACCATTGCCTTCCCAATTTCCCGCCACGCCCCGACCGACTAGAAAGTTCCCGCCGAAGCGTTCAGTTCCCGCAGCGCCGCCAGACAGCGCCGCCGCACACCGTTGTTTTCTTCCCGATGCATCAACTCCTGCAGCACGCCCACCATGTCGTCCGTTTTGTGCTGCACCAAGAGGTCGACCACCTCGGAGCGCACACCGGGATTTTTGTCCGTCAACAGAACCCGCGTCAATGTCTGCCGCATCTCCGGATCGCTGGCGAACGTCTTCAGCCCCTCCAGCGCCTTCAGCCGCACCCCCGCGTTGGCATCGTGCTGCACCACGGACAACAGCGCCCGGCGGACATCGGCCGACTCCATTTGATCCTTCAGAAGGTCCACCGACTCCACGCGCAGCCCGGGGTCAGCCGGATCCTCCACCGCCGACACCAGCAGGCGCCGGATCCGGTCGTCGTCCACCCTTCCAGTCAACACTCGCTGCCGTGCTTCCTCAATCACGATCCGCACTTTCCCCGATCCCTGCGGCTCCACGTAGCGCACCCGCGAGGCCACCGGATCCACTAACGACGCCTCAGCCCCTGGCCCGAATGGATACGGCGACAACCGCGACCCGAAATAGCCCAGTAGCAGCAGCGCCACCGCACCAATCGGCTGCAGCGCCGGGCTTACCATTCTCCACTGAATCCCCAGCCGTTCCGCCCACCGCCCAAACACGCCGCCGCCTCGCCGCGCCGCCCCCACCCGTTCCATCAACTCCCGCCGCGAAGCCGCCAACAGCCCTGGCGCCATTTCCGGCACCGCCACGTCCATCGCCTCATGCAGCGTCCGCTCCCGCTCGGCTTCCCGCTGGCAGCCCGAGCACTGCTCCAGGTGCGCCTCCAGGTCTTCTTCCTCCTGGAAGTTCAGCTCTCCGTATAGGTACAGCGCCAGCCGCGCCCGAGCCTCCTCGCACTTCATACGAAATCTCCCAGCGCCGCCCGCATTTTCTGCGTCGCCCGGAACAGGCAGTTCTTCGCCGCTTCTTCGCTTGTGCCCAGCGTCTCCCCGATCGCCCGCAGCCGCATCCCCTGGTAGTGCCTCAACTCGAACACCATCCTTTCGCGCGGTGTCAGGCTTTCCAGCACCTTTCCGATCCGGTCCTGCAACTCCATGCTCATCAGACTCCGCTGCGGGTCTCCATGCACCCGCTTCTCCTCCACCCGCTCCATCCGATCCATCACTCCATCGGCTGTGCTCACCTGCGCCGGTTCCTCGCGCCGCACCTTCTTCCGCCGCATCGCGTCCAGACACAAGTTGGCCACAATCCGATACAGCCAAGTGTGGAAGCTGCAGTCGAACCGGAACGATTTCAGGTTCCGAAACACGCGAAGAAACGCCTCCTGGTACACGTCGTTGGCGTCTTCCGGCGACCGCAGCAGATTCATCGCCAGCCGCATCACGCTCTGGTCGTGCAGACGCACCAACCCTTCAAACGCCTGCTCGTCGCCCGCCTGGGCCGCCCGGATCAACGCTGATTCGTCCATTCGGCGCGCCGGCGTTACCGCGTAATTCGTTACGGTATCGGTGATTCCTTGCACCACTCTCTTGGACGTACCGCCCAGGAAAATGTCACCACGCCGCCAACCCATCATAGAATATGAACTTGCCCCGACTCTCCAGGTGAGATCAAAACGCCCATGCGCCCTGTCCGCCGAGCCACACTGTGCGCCTCCTTCGTCTTCGCCGGCCTCGCCGCCGCCCAACCGGCTGATCTCGTCCTCCGCGGCGGCGCCGTTTACACGGTCGATGCCGCCCGGTCCTGGGCCGAGTCCCCGGCCATCTCCGCCGGGCGTATCGTCTATGTCGGCCCATCCAAAGGCCTTACGCCCTATTTAGGCGCCAAAACCAGGGTCGTCTCACTCGGCGGACGCATGGTTCTGCCGGGCTTCCACGACTCCCACGTCCATCTCGTGCAAGGCGGGCGCGCCCTCATCCTCTGTAATCTCGATCGGGAGCCGACCGCCGCCCAGGCCGTCGCCGCCGTGGCCTCTTACGCCGCCGCCCACCCTCGCCTGCCCTGGATCGTCGGTTCCGGCTGGGAACTTCCGCTTTTCGCCGACGCCAGCCCCAGCCGTCAAGACCTGGACCGCGCCGTCCCCGACCGCCCCGCCTACATTGAATCGGCCGATGGCCACTCTGCCTGGGTAAACTCGCGCGCCCTCGCCGCCGCCGGCATCACCGCGTCCACGCCCGACCCTCCCGGCGGCCGCATCGAGCACGACCCCCACGACCGACCTTCGGGCACCCTCCGCGAATCCGCCACCGCTCTCGTATCCAAACTCATCCCCTCCCCTTCCCTCGATGACGGCCTGGCCGACCTCGAGCGCGGCCTTCGCGAGGCCAACCGCTTCGGCATCGTCAGCATCCAGGACGCCGACGTCGACGACGACACGCTCAACGTCTACTCGACCGCCGCCGCACGCCATCTCCTTACCGCCCGCGTCGTGGCCGCTCTCCACGTCGATCCCGCCCAAGACGACTCCCAGGTCCGCAGCCTCGCCTCGAAACGCGACCGCATCCGTGACCCCTTCCTCCGCGCCTCCTCTGTGAAGATCTTCGCCGACGGCGTCCTCGAACCCGGCACCGCGGCCCTCCTCCAGCCCTACCTCGGCCGTCTGGCCTCCAAAAACACCGGTGCGCTCAACTTCGAGCCCGAGCGCCTGAAGCGCCTGGTCATTGCGCTCGACCGCGAAGGCTTTCAGGTCCACATCCACGCCATCGGCGACCGCGCCGTTCGCGTCTCTCTCGACGCCCACGAGGCCGCCCTTAACGCCCTCGGCCGCCTCGACCTCCGCCCCCACATCGCTCACCTCGAATTGATCGATCCCGCCGACATCCCCCGCTTCCGTCAGCTCGGCGTCATCGCCAACTTCCAGGGCTTCTGGGCCTGGCCCGACTCCTACATCACCGGCCTGACCGTCCCCGTTCTCGGCCCGGAACGCTCCCGCTGGCTTTACCCCATCGGCAGCGTCATCCGCACCGGCGCCGTGATCGCAGGCGGCAGCGACTGGCCGGTCAGTTCCCTCAACCCCCTGGATGCCATTCAGGTCGCCGTCACCCGCCGCGGCATCGACCAGGCTGCCGGTCCGGCATGGATCCCGGAAGAATGCGCCGATCTCGCCTCCATGATCGCCGCTTACACGATCGGCGGCGCCTGGGTCAATCACGAAGAGCACACCAGCGGCTCAATCGAGGCCGGCAAGTCCGCCGACCTCGTCGTAGTCGACCGGAACCTGTTCACCATCCCCCGGGAACAGATCCACACCGCCCATGTGCTGCTTACCCTCCTGCAAGGCCAGGCCGTCTTCAGCGACGGCGCTCTTCTCCCGGAGAAATGATATGAACATCGTTTCAATCGGCGAAATCCTCTGGGACGTCTTCCCGGCCGGCGAACGTCTGGGCGGCGCGCCGTTTAATTTTTCCGCCCATGCAACCCGCCTCGGTCACCATGTCGCCTTCCTGAGCGGCGTTGGCCAGGACGCTCTCGGAGACCGCGCTCTCGATGAGATGTCCCGGCTCGGCGTCGGGCATGACTTCGTCGCCCGCGTCGCTGGTGCTCCCACCGGTTACGTCACCGTCCAGCTCCGGGCCGGAGAACCCACCTACACCATCCACCGCCCCGCCGCCTACGACTTCCCTTCCCTCGACGACACCCAGCTCCGATCCATTTCGCGCCTAGCCCCGCATTTTATTTATTACGGCACGCTCGCTCAGGCCAGTCCCGCCGTCCGTTCCCTTACCCGCCGCGTGATCGAGACCTGGCCCTCGGCCACGCGCTTCTACGATGTCAACCTCCGCCCCAATAACGACCAGCCTGCCCTGGTGGAAGAGCTTCTGTCCGGCGCTCACATCGTCAAGCTCAACCACGAGGAAGCGCTCCGTCTCGCCCCTCTGCTTTCGCTGCCTCCCGTGCCGGTCGAAGCGTTCTGCCGCACCCTGGCCGCGCGTTTCCACACTTCCGGCGTGTGCGTGACGCTGGGCTCGCGTGGCTGCGCCCTCCTGCACGACGGCCAGTTTGTCGAATGCCACGGCGTCTCAGTTTCCGTCCACGACGCGGTCGGCGCCGGCGACGCATTCTCCGCCGCCCTCGTCCATGGCCTTTCTCAGCGCCTCCCGCTCGCTGAAACCGGCGCACTGGCAAACCGCGTCGGCGCCCTGGTTGCCAGCCGTCCCGGGGCCATACCCGACTGGACCCTCGCTGAAGCCCTTTCGCTATAATTGAGGGATGCACGCACAGGATACGGCTCCGACCAGCGCGACTGCGCGCGGTCCACTTGCTTTACTTCTCACGATCCTCGGAGCCCTGGCGCGTCTCCTGCCCCATCCTCCGAATTTCGCCCCTGTCGGCGCCGCCAGCCTCT
>DAIDHC010000222.1 GCA_027452065.1 Bryobacterales bacterium | reverse complement strand
GGTAGCGGCCGGAGACGGTGGAGATGGACGGCGGGTTGGGACGGGGATGGCGGGGGGCGGGTGGGGCGCATCGGTTCCGGCGGGGCGAGGCGGCGAGCTGGAGGGCGGGAACGCGGGGCGTGCCGTGTTCGATGAACGGGCGGCATAATTCGGCAACATCGCACTTACAAATCATTTACTAACTGTTTGCAGGGATCTTACGACACGGGATGTATTTCCGGCCTAATATCGGGCGAGACGCAAAAACCGTTCGAGTAATTGCGGCTTAGTCACATATTACAAGGAGAATCCGTGAAACGTATCTCACAGTCTAATCAAGGCGCCAGCGGCCGGCGCTCTTTTATCCAGAAAGGGCTGGCGGTGGTGGGCGCGGCCGGCGCGGGAGCCGGATTCCTGTCGCAGTCCCAGGCGGCTTACGGCGGAGAGCCCGGCCGGCTGGCGCAAGGGGATGCGGCCATACTCCGGTTTCTTGCCGCGGCTGAAATTCTGGAGAGCGACCTGTGGGAACAGTACTGGGAGCTCAGTTCGGCGACCGGGGTCAACAGCGGCTTCGAGGCGACGAATCCGGCGACCGGCACCAAGCCGGCGCCGACCGGAGGGAACGCGGCGTACACGGCCGCCCTTCAGATTCTGGACGGCGATATGCCGCAGTACATCAACGACAATACCGACGATGAATTCAGCCACGCCAATTTCCTGCTGGCATACCTGAAGGCGAAAGGCGCCGACACGAGGGAGCTTGACGTTTTGACCGGCACGCGTTTCCGGACAATTCCGGGCAGCGCGGCGGCGGGGTCAACCAGAAAGGGACGGCTGACCAATTTGACCCAACTCACCATGGACACCAGTTTCTGGGGACGGTACCGGTCCAACGACCAGAACCCCGACCTGGGCGGCACGATGTTCGCTCAGGCGGTGCCGAGTTTGAATACCGGGAAGCACACGGCGATTCCCAGAACCGACGATGACGCGAGCAACAGCGACCTGATTCATGCCATCGCGTTCACGGCCGGGTTCCATTTTTGCTTTATCGAGCAGGGCGGCACGAGCCTTTACCCGGGGCTTGCCCAGAGGGTGACGGACCCGGAAGTGTTGCGGGTGGTGCTGAGCATTGGCCCGACGGAGGCGATGCACTTTCAGACGTGGCAGGACAAGGCGGGCAACGCGAACACGAACCCGAACGGGCCTCCGGGCAATTCTCCATTTACGGTTCACGATCCGGTCAATAACTCGGATGTGACGTTTTTCGATCTCCACTTCGGCCAGCCCGAGACACTGCAGGCCAACCTGATCATGCCCGAGCCATGCCCATTCCTCGACCGGCGCTTCCCGTTGTGTTCGATCATCCGGCCCACGGAGACGGACGGGGTTGCGATGGGCGCGGTCAACGCACTTACGATGGACGGGTTGTTTATCGGGCAGAGCCGGGAGTTTTTTGAGATGCTCATGGATCTGGCGCGGGACGCGGACCGGGCGGTGCGCCAGTCCGGCGAGTAATCGGGATGGCCACGCTCCGATAGCCGCGGACGGGGAAAAGGACGAACTGCGGCGGTGTGGTTTCGGGGGGCGAAGGGAGGGTCGAGGCAGGGCGCCTGGCGCCGGCGGCGACGGCGGGGCGGCCGAGGATGAGAAGCGCCCTGCCCCGGGGTTTCGGCGAATTCGGGACCGGCGTCGGGCTGTGGATCGGGCGCCGGCCTGTGGCGGCACTCGGCTGGCCAGGGGTTCGGGAACTTCGGCGCAGGCGTGGGCCCGGATGCGAGGGGGCGGGTGGCGGGCGCCCGCCGGGCGGTTCTTTCTCATTTGGCCAATGCCGGGTCATGGGGGGCGCGAGGAGAGGTTGGGGAACGAAACTGGAGGCGGGCACGTTGCACAGGGTGGAGGTGGGCGTCCATGAATCGGGGAGCGGGTCTGAAGATTGTATTGGCGGTGGTGGGATTGTTGTTTTTGGCGTCGGGTTATCCGCTGGCGATCTTTTTGCGGCAGGAGCCGGCGCTGTCGATGATGTTCAGCCTTTACGTGACGCTGGGGGTTTTCCTGCTGCTGGCGATCCGGGATCCGGCGGCGCATCGGAGCCTGATCGCATTTGCGGCATGGTCGAGCTTCGCACATGCGGCCGTGATGGGGTACCAGGCATGGCGGAACATGATTTCACGGGGAGAACTGGCGGGCGTGGCGATCCTGGTGGTTGCCGGGGTGGCGTTGATCGCGCTGGCGCCGGGGCGGCGGCGGGGGATGGCGGCATGAGGCAGTGGAGGGGGGCTCAGTCCGGTGGCAGGGTGGCGGCGGCGTTCTCGGGAGGCTGCGGCCGGGACGGCGTGGAGCGGAGGGTGAGCTGAGCCGTCGATGACGTGGTCCGGCGTGGAGTTGGCGGGGGGAAGACACGGATCCGGTGATGCCGTGCCGCGGGGCAGGTGGAGCAGCCGGTGGGGGGCGGGGTCCTTATAGAATGGGAGGCGCAAATCAGGTTGCGGCCCGTCCGCGGAAAGGGATTATCCTGCCTGAATGCCTCCTTATCTGGAATTTTTGAAGAAGCAGGCCGAGGAGCGTTTGCGCGAGCGCGGGCGCGGAAGGCTGGCCGATGCGCCTCGTGAGCTGGCGATGGAGTATGGATTCGCCAACTGGACGCGGCTGAAGGAGCACGTCGAGGGGCTGGCGAAGACTCCGCTTGAGAAGCTGAAAGACGCGGTGTGCGCGATGGAGGCGGGGGGGCTACATCGCCGCGACTGTTACTTTCGCGGGCTGTAGGAGGTCGTCGGGGCTATGGCCCAGGCGTGGTCTGCGGGTGGGTTGGTTTGGGCGGGGGTGATTTTTTGGCCGGTGAAGAGGAAGTGGTAGCGGAGGAGGACGGTGTTGAGGGATGGCGGGGTTGGGACGGGGGACGCGACGCAGGATTCGAGGGTTTTGGCGGCGATGGCGGCTTTGCCGAGGCGGGCGGTTACGGCGATTTTTGGCGGGGTGATGGTTACGGATTCGATTGTTCCGCTCTGGGTTGTGCCGTCGGCCAGGGCGGTGCAGCTTTGAAGCGAATCGATGAGGCCGAAGAAGATGTCGAGGGCGTTGTCCGGGCTGGCTGCGGGGTCCTGGGCGGGGTCGAGTAGGTAGAGGAACGGCTCGGCGACGCCCTGGTGCATGTCGGTGGCGTGGCAGAGGAGGAGATCGCGGCCGTCGGAGGCGGGGAGTTTTTTGCAATCGCCGGCATTCACGGCGGAGTGGTACCAGAGCTTTCGCCAGCGGCCTTGCCGGCGGGTGAGGAGATAGGCGCCGCTGAAACCGTTGGAGTGGGGTTCGCAGCCGGAACCGCCGAGGAGGGCGTCGTCGCTGGCCGCGGAGAGGAAGTGGCCGAACGTGACGGTGTCGAGATGCCAGGGGCCTCCGGGGAGGTTCGATTCTTCGGGGCAGACGGAACAGCCGGTGGCGGAGGCGCGGCCGGGGCAGACGATTTCGAGCAGATGCCGGGCTTCGGCGGGGGATACTTTGGCGGCGCCGGAGGGGATGAGCGGGGGCAGGGCGGCGGAGCAGCAGGCGGCGATGAGTAGCAGTGGGAGCGGCCGGAGCACGTTGAATATGGTATCGCCGGTGGGGGCGCGGTTCTTGTAGAATGGGAGGCGCAAGTCAGGTTGCGACCCGTCCGCGGAAAGGGATTATCCCGCCTGAATGCCTCCTTGAGCGGCGAGCGTTGACTTCTCTTCTGCCTGTGAATGCGGACAGCGGGCTATAGAAGGAGGAGCGATGTCTCTGCAATTACCCGAAAAACCGAATCTGGAATTTTTGAAGAAGCAGGCCAAGGAGCGGCTGCGCACGATGGGGCGCGGGCGGCTGGCCGATGCGCAGCGGGAGCTGGCGATGGAGTATGGATTCGCCAACTGGACGCTGCTGAAGGAGCACGTCGAGGGGCTGGCGAAGACTCCGTTTGAGAAGCTGAAAGACGCGGTGTGCGCGATGGAGGCGGGGAGGGCGCGGGCGCTGCTGGCGCGGCATCCGGAACTGAAGAGCCGGATTAACGAACCGATGGAGGGGTATGGGTTCGGGGCCCAGGCGCTGTTTGCGGCGGTGCAGCGGAGCGACCGGGCGACGATCGATGTGCTGCTGGAAGCCGGGGCGGACATTAATAAGAGGACGGACTGGTGGGCGGGGGGATTCGGCGTATTGGATGATTGCGCGCCGGAGATGGTTGAGTTCCTGGCGGCGCGCGGGGCGAGGATGGACCCTCACGCGGCGGCGCGGCTGGGGCGGGTGGGCGAACTGCGGGAGATGCTGGACGCCGCGCCGGAGCTGGTGCATGCGCGCGGAGGGGACGGGCGGACGCCGCTGCATTTCGCCTCGACGGTGGAGATTGCCAAGCTGCTGGTGGAACGGGGGGCCGATATCGATGCGCGCTGCGTGGATCACGAATCGAGGCCGGCGCAGTACATGCTGCGCGTGGAGCAGGCGCGGCATTATGCGAAAGACAGGCAGGTGGTGGCGCGGTACCTGGCGGCGCGGGGATGCAAGACGGATTTGTTGATGGCGGCGGCGCTGGGGGATGGGGAGATGGCGCGGAGGCACCTGGAGGCCGAGCCGGGCTGCATTGGGATGAGCGTGAGCAAGGAGTGGTTTCCGATGGAGAATCCGCGGGCCGGGGGGACGATTTACATCTGGCAGTTGGGTGCGGGGCGGACGCCGCACTCGGTGGCGCGGGATTTCGGGCACGAGGATGTGTTCGGGCTGCTGATGGAGAGGACGCCGGAGGAGCTGAAGCTGGCGCTGGCCTGCGAGCTGGGGGATGAAGAAGTGTTCGGGCGGTATCTGAGGAAGGGCCCGCGGGAAAGCGACTGGGAGAGGCTGCCGAGGGCGGCGCAGGACTGCAACAACAAGGCGGTGAAGATGATGCTGGAGGCGGGCTGGCCGGTGAACACGCGAGGGGAGATGGGGGCGGCGGCGCTGCACTGGGCGGGGTTTCACGGCAACGCGGAGATGGCGCGGGAGATTCTGCGGCACGGGCCGGAGCTGGAGATGAAGTCGCGGGAGTATGCGGGGACGGCGCTGGGGTGGGCGATTTTCGGATCGGGGAACGGGTGGAAGCGGGAGACGGGGGATTATGTGGGGACGGTGCGGGCGCTGCTGGAGGCGGGGGCGGTGGTGCCGGAGGATGCGGAGGATCTGGAGCCGAGCGAGGCGGTGATGGAGATGATCCGGGAGG
>DAIDHC010000221.1 GCA_027452065.1 Bryobacterales bacterium | reverse complement strand
CCTCCCCCGCCCCCTGCTCCCCCCTCCCCGCTCCCCCCTCCCGCTCCCCAGCTACACCCTCTACCGCAAGCTCCGCGCCCACTTCCATTCCTCCCAGCCCGCCGCCGAGGTTTCCAATGTCCTGCTCGAACGCGAGGAGCCCCAGAACGTCCGCCTCCACGCTTCCCGCTGCCCCCGCTGCGCCGCCGTCCAGTTCCCGCCCTCCCGCGTCTGCTCCGATTGCCGCGACGCCCCCGCTCCCGAGCCCTACCGCCTCGCCCGCACCGGTAAACTCTTCACCTTCACCCAGGACTTCCTCTACGACGCCCCCCGCAAACCCACCGTCATGGCCGTCGTCGATCTCGACGGCGGCGGCCGCTTCCTCTGCCAGATGACCGACGCCGCCGAGCGTGAGGTCGAGATCGGCATGAACGTCGAGCTCGTCTTCCGCCGCCTCCGCGAAAGTCCCCAGAACCACCACTACTACTGGAAATGCCGCCCCAGGTGAGCGATCATTCTCCCATGAGGGATCAGGTCGCCGTCATCGGCGTCGGCTGCACCCGCTTCGGCGATAATTTCGATCAGAGCTACGAGGACATGGCCCTCGAAGCCGCCTCCCTCGCCCTCGCCGACGCCGGCATCGAGGCCGATCGCATCGAAGCCGCCTGGCTCGCCACCTTCAGCCCTTACGGCGGCAACGGCAAGGCCTCCGTCTCCCTCGCCGATTCTCTCCGCCTCTACGGCAAGCCCGTCACCCGCGTCGAAAATTTCTGCGCCACCGGCACCGACGCCTTCCGCAACGCCGCCATGGCCGTCGCCTCCGGCGTCTACGACATCGCCCTCGTTCTCGGCGTCGAGAAGCTCAAAGACCGTCCCGTCCGCGGCCTCGCCGGCGAAGGCGACCACCCCTACCGCTCCGACGGCCTCACCGCCCCCGGCATCTTCGCCCTCGCCGCCAACCGCTACTTCCACGAATTCCACGCCGGCCGCGCCGCTCTCGCCCAGGTCGCCGTCAAAAACCACCGCCACGGCGCCCTCAATCCCAAGGCCCACTTCCGCGCCGAAGTCACCGAGCGCCAGGTCCTCGATGCCCCCCTGGTCGCCTGGCCCTTCGGCCTGCTCGACTGCTGCCCCACCACCGACGGCGCCGCCGCCGCCATTCTCTGCCGCGCCTCCCTCGCCTCGAGCTTCCGCTCCGATCCCGTCCTCCTCCGCGGCCTCGGCCTCGCCGTCACCAGCGGCCGCCCCTGGTACGACGCCGCCTCCTCCTACACCGGCTTCGAAGCTACCTCCCTCGCCGCCCGCGCCGCCTACCGCATGGCCGGCGTCTCCGATCCTCTCGACGAAATCGACGTCGCCGAAGTCCACGACTGCTTCACCTGGACCGAGCTCGCCAATTACGAGGACCTCGGCTTCTGCCCCCGCGGCCACGCTCCTTCTTTCCTCGCCGAAGGCCGCTCCTCTCTCGGCGGCGATCTCCCCGTCAATACCAGCGGCGGCCTCATCTCCTCCGGCCACCCCATCGGCGCCAGCGGCCTCCGCATGGTCCACGAAATCGTCCTCCAGCTCCGCGCCCAGGCCGGCCCCCGCCAGGTCCCCAACGCCTCCCTCGGCCTCGTCCACAACCTCGGCGGCCCCGGCTCGGTCGCCTGCGTCCTTCTCCTGGGGCGCTCTTGATTCCCTCCCGCCTCCGCATCGTCCTCGTCAGCCCCCGCAACCCCCTCAACATCGGCGCCGCCGCCCGCGCCATGAGCAACTTCGGCTTCTTCGACCTCCACCTTGTCAACGCCTACGACGTCGCCTTTCGCGAAGCCCGCTCCGCCGTCAACGCCGCCGCCGTCCTCCAGAACGCCCGGGAGCACTCCTCTCTCGCCTCCGCTCTCGATGGCTGCAGCCTCGTCGTCGGCACAACCGCCGCCGCCCACCGCCAGCTCCAGCATCCCCTCCGCCGCCTCGAAGCCGGCGGCCGCCTCCTCCGCGCCCACCTCGCCTCCGCACCCGCCGCCCTCCTGTTCGGCTCGGAAAAATTCGGCCTCGGCAATGACGACATGAGCTACTGCCACTGGCTCCTCCGCATCCCCTCCCGCCCCGAGCACCCCTCCATGAACCTCGGCCAGGCCGTCGCCGTCTCCCTCTACGAGCTCATCCGCCAGTCCCGCGCCCCCCAACCCGAAACCCGCCGCCCCGCCCCCGCCGAAGACCTCGACCGCCTATCCGCCCTCCTCGAACAAGCTCTGCTCGCCTCCGGCTACGCCCACGCCAACTCCACTCCCGCCAAAATCCGCCGCCTCATCCGCCGCCTCAACCCCGGCCTCCACGACGCCGAAGTCCTCCAGGGCATGCTCCGCCAGATCCTCTGGAAGCTCTCCGGCTCCTGACCCCTCCGCGCCCACCCCGATGCTAAGCTGGTCGTCGTGACGAAAATTCAGCTCCGCTATCCCCTCCTCCGCCCCCTCACGGACCGCGACGCTGAAGGCGTCTCCCGCGCCCACGCCCACTACGGCTTCCAGCGCATCGATCTCGCCCCCACTCTCGACTCCCTCGATGTCGAGTACGACGCCAGCCGCCTCAGCGAGCAGGACGTCGAGAACGCCCTGGTCCGCTACGGCCTGCCCATCGAGCGCAAGTGGTCCATCGACTGATCTCCGCCCCCCGCCCCGCCCACCCTCTGACCGCCCCCGCGCCATTCCACAGGTAAATCTTCCCCCGTTCCATCCGATAAGTGCACTAGATCGTCGCGATACCGCACAAACTCTTCATATGTTTGCCATTATCGGAATACTTGTCGTCATCGGAGCCGTGGTCGGCGGCTACCTGATGGAAAAGGGAAACCTTCTTGTCCTGGTTCAGCCGGCCGAGCTCATCATCATCGGCGGCGCCGCCCTCGGTACCATGCTCATCGCCAACCCCCTGCCGGTGGTCATCAGCATTCTCAAAGGCGTGGCCGGCGCTTTCGCCCCCAGCCGCTTCAGCAAGCCCTTCTATGTTGAAACCCTGAAAATGCTCAACGACCTGTTCCAGGGCGCCCGCAAAGGCGGCATGGTCAAGCTCGAATCCGACGTCGAGGAACCCGAAAAAAGCGCCATCTTCTCCAAATATCCCAAGTTCCTCAAAAACCATCACGCCGTTCACTTCGTCTGCGACACTCTGCGCATGGCCATCACCGGCGGCGTCAGCCATTTCGAGATGGACCAGATGATGGAGCTCGATCTCGAGGTCCATCACGCCGAAGTCAGCACCCCGGTCAACGCTCTCACCACCACCGCCGACTCGCTCCCCGGCCTCGGCATCGTCGCCGCCGTCCTCGGCGTCGTCATCACCATGGGCGCCCTCGGCGGCCCTCCCGAGGAGATCGGCCACAAAGTCGCCGCCGCCCTCGTCGGCACCTTCCTCGGCATCCTGCTCTGCTACGGCTTCATCGGCCCCCTGGCCTCCAGCATGACCAAGACCAACGAGGCCGAATCGCACTACTACCACTGCCTCCGCGTCGCCATCATCGCCTTCGTCCGCGGCGCCCCGCCCATGCTCGCCATCGAGTTCGCCCGCCGCACCATCCCCTCGGCCATCCGGCCGACGTTCAAAGAAATGGAAGACGGCTGCCGCGGCGGCTCCGCCGCTCCGGCCGCCGCCGCTTAGCCCGCTCTCTCCGGACAACCGCCATGGCTGAATCCTCCTCCTCCGAAGCCCTCCGGCCGATTATCGTCATCAAGAAAAAAGCCGGCCACGGCGGCCATCACGGCGGCGCCTGGAAGGTCGCCTACGCCGACTTCGTCACCGCCATGATGGCCCTCTTCATCGTCCTCTGGCTCATGAGCACCAGCCAGGAAGTCAAACAGGCCGTCGGCGGCTACTTCCTCGACCCCAAAGGCCACGGCAAGCAGGCCGGCAGCGCCATCACCGGCCGCGGCGAAAGTCTCAACATCAAGCAAAACCAGATGGACCAGCTCAAAACCAAAATCCAGCAGGCCCTCAAGCAGCTCCCCGAAATTCAAAAGCTCGAGAAGAACATCAAGATGACCGTCACCGGCGAAGGCCTCCGCATCGAGCTGCTGGAAAGCGCCAAGGGCATGTTCTTTGAGAGCGGCAGCCCCAAGCCCAGCGCCGACGGCACCGAACTCCTCATCAAGCTCGCCCAGGAGCTCGGCGCCATACCCAACTCCATCCTCATCGAAGGACACACCGACGCCAAGCCCTTCCCCAGCGACGCCTACACCAACTGGGAGCTCTCCGCCGACCGCGCCAACGCCGCCCGCCGCATCATGCAGACCAACGGCCTCCGCCCCGATCAGGTCACCCAGGTCCGCGGCTACGCCGACCAGCAGCTCCGCGATCCGTCCCACCCCGAGGATGCCTCCAACCGCCGCATCACCGTCATCGTCCGCTACCTCGACGCCGTTCCGCTCCCAACAGCCGCCGCCGCGTCTCAACCCTCCGCCAAGCCGTCCGTGCCCCCGGCGCTCGCTTCAAAAGCCCCGCCGCCCCACCACTAACTCTCCGCGCCCGCTCCTACTTCGTCTTCGAATACTCCTCCCACAGCCCCGCAATCCCCGCGCTCGCCGTGTCTCCCGGATGGATCACCACCCTCCACCGATACCGCACGCTCTGTCCCGGCTCGATCGTCATCGGCTCCACCGCCGCCGCCTTGTCGAACACGTGATTGCCGAACGGATTGATCGCGAACAGCCCATAGCCGCGCGCGTGCCACCGGTTCGGATGCCGTGGATTCGACGGGTGATCGAATATCGCGATCCCCAGCTTCTCCCCCTCCAGCTCGCCCGCATAGTCCACCCAGTTGGACCGCTTCCCCCAGATCGCCTTCTCCCCCGTCCGCCCGTCGGCGTCCGTCATCTTCCCCGTCCCCTTCTCCTCCGTCAGCCGGTCCGCGATCCGGATGCCAAACCCTCCGTCCTTGGCGTCGCCCAGCACCACTTTCTCCTCTGCCGCCGTCAGCGTGATGTCCACGTCCACAATGCGGTTCTTCGGATCGTCGTGAAACACCATCACCCGCTCCTCTGTCATGAGCTTCTTGCCGTGCTGATCCTTCCAGTCGAATCGCGCCCGCAGCGTCCCCGCCTTCCGCCCGCCCTTGGCCTCCTCAATCCGGTCGAGCGCGATCACCCCCCGGTTCGGCGTCTTGTACGTGAATTCGTTGTTCCAGAAATCGGTCCCGTTCACGTCCTCGTGCGCGAAAAACATCCCCCGCTGGTGCGGATGGTCGTGGCTCTCGCCCTCCACCTGCGCCATGGGAAACTTCCGCGTCACCTCCATGCCCGCCGCCGTCCGCAACGGATACAGAAACGGCTTGGCGTAGTCGGGCGAAACATAAAAGTCCCCAAACGGTTTCCCGCCGATCTCAATACTCACCTTCCCCGTCTCGCGCGCGAGCTTCACCTGCCCCGCCGCCGGAATCGTCGTCACAAAAATCGCCGCCACACCGCAAATCCCAATCAGCGCGTTTTTCATCGCCCTATAGTGTATTCCAGCCCGAATCCCCCCGCCGCTCCCCACCCGCGCCCACCCCTCACCATCACACCGCCGCCACACGCCCCAGC
>DAIDHC010000220.1 GCA_027452065.1 Bryobacterales bacterium | reverse complement strand
GGGGAGGTCGTCGAAGGCGTCAAACAGCAAGTCGATCAAAACACGGCCACAACTACCAGCAGCTTCCACATGCGGAGTCCGAGTAGGGTCCAAAACTGGACCCTTTTTGGACCCTAATGTCTTTGTTTATCGTCTGTAAGTCTTTGAGGAATATGGTCGGGGCGAGTGGATTCGAACCACCGACCTCCTGGTCCCGAACCAGGCGCTCTAGCCAGGCTGAGCCACGCCCCGAGTGAGGATGGAAACTACCCTTTGAGTCTACCACTCCCGCCCGGCGCCTGCCAGTGCGGGAGCCCCGAAAGACAGACGCGCAGCGGCCCCTTCGGACCGCTCCGCTTCCAGGGAGAAATCAACTGTGGCGACGTCTTACAGCGGCACCGGCATGGGCAGTTCAGCCTTGGCCAGCGCCCTCTCGAGCAGAGCCTTCGCCTCGTCCTCGCCAATCGCCCGGCACGTCGAGACCTCGGTGATCAGCATGTGCCGCGACCGGTCGAGCATTTTCTTCTCGCGGAACGACAACGGCTTGCGCTGCTGCAGGATCAACAGCGTCTTCATGACCTCGGCAACCTCCAGCAGGCTGCCGCCTTTCATCCTCTCTGAATTTTCCTTGAACCGGTCCTTCCAGTCGCACTTCCAGCGGCACGTGCCTTCCGCCAGAAAGCTCAAAACCTTCGCCACGTCGCAGTTCTTGGTGACCTTCCTCAATCCCACGTCCTCGGCATGGGAAAACGGCACCATCACCGTCATGCTGTTGCAGTTCAACCGTAAGAGGTAGAACCGCTCGAGATGCGTGCCAAATGACCGGGTACTGATGTTTTCTATCGTTCCGATACCGTGATTCGGGTAGACGATCTTCTCGCCGATTTGGAAGTTCATGCGGGAAACGTACACCTGCCTTCAGTTGTCAGTTTGTTCAGCAACAGCAGCAAATGAATCTTAAGGCGATTGCTCCTCGATGTCAATAAAAATTCGCAAACTTTCGAAGAATAACGAAAGTCGGACAAACCCGCACGCAACCCGCCCGTTCACACGCCGCGCCCGCCTGCAGGTTGACTGCCACCCAGGCCCGGTGTTGCCCCGCCGCTCACTTCGCGGGGTAGCTTTTTCCGTACTTGTTCCGCGAATTGTAGACTTCAAAACCGCCGTCGTCCCGCGCCGTCAGTTTCAAGTACTTTCCCTGACACTGCTCGTCGATATTGGCGATAAACGGATCGGGCGCGTTGTGATCCTTGTCGCCTTCGATGGAGTAATGCAGTTGCCACAAATCTTCGAGACCCGGCGAGTCCTTCACCGTCTGCCACGCCGCCGGACTCCCGCCCTTCCGCGCCCCGTTGTTCATGATCGCCACCCTGGGATGCAGCGCGTCCACCAGTTGCGGGCTCCCGGACTGCGAAAGGCCGTGATGCGAGGTCAGATACACATCCACTGTCCCGAGCCGATTCACCGGGCACATCAGCGCCAGTTCCTTGTTCCAGGTCAGATCGCCCAGATCTACAATCCGGAACCGGCCGAAGGTGATCAGCATGCCCACCGAGCGCGCATTCTCCGACGGGTCGTCCTGCCGCGGCTTGGCGGCCTCGCAGTACGAATTCGGCTGCCCCGCGCCGGCCACCGGCTCGGCGATCCGCTCTCCGTCCGCCGTCACCACCTCCACGTCCAGGCCCTTCACCGGGATCTTGTCGCCCGGCTTGACGACGACGTGATTCGGCGCCTTCCCCGCCACCTTCTCGTAGTCGGCGAAGTCCTCGTTCACAACCTTGGAATTTTCGCGGTTCGGCCCATGGTCGAAGTACGTACCCACGGGCATCCGCGAGGCCAGGTTCTGCACTCCGCCCACGTGGTCGCGGTGGTAATGGGTGATCACCACGTAATCGATTTTCTTAATGTGTGCTTTTTTTGCGGCTTCGACGATCCGGTCGGCGTCTCGACCCTCCAGGCCGCGCCAGCCCGTGTCCACCAGCATCGACTGGCCCGACGGCGCCACAAACAGCGTCGCCTGCCCGCCCTCGACGTCGATGAAGTAAACCTCCAGCGTTTTGGCCGCCTGCGCCGTGCCGGCCGCCCACAACAGTCCCAAACCCAGAATGCCCGCCTGTATGCGCCTCATGCGCCGCATCCTATCACAACCGTGTAATATGCTTGGAACAGGCGCCCGCGGGCCCTCGTATCTCTTAGTGAGTAAAGTCTTATGCCTTACTGCTGTCAATGCGGTGGACAGGTCGGCCCGGCCGACGTCTACTGCGCCCGCTGCGGAACTCGCCAGCCCCAGTCCGCACCGGCCACCGAATTCCTCTCGGGCATCTCCCCCCGCACCGCCGCCCTGCTCTGCTACGTCCCCGTCCTGGGCTGGCTCGCCTCCATCGTCGTGCTCGCCTCAGCCCGCTTTCGCCACGATGCGCGCGTCCGCTTCCATGGCTTCCAGGGACTTTACCTCTTCGTCGCCTGGCTGATTGTCGACTGGGTCCTCAGCCCGATGTTCCGTTTCCCTGTTTTTCCCGGCATGGAGTTTCACCGGCTTGTGCCGGGCATCCTCAAAGCCGTCATCTTCGGCGCCTGGATTTTTATGATGGTCAAGGTGAGCCACGACGAGCAGTACAAGCTCCCCATCCTCGGCGAACTCGCTGAAAAATCCGTGTCCGAACAGCGTTAACCGCGCCCGCCTTCTCCCGCCTCGCTGCTGCCTGCCGCCGCCTGCGGACCCTCCGGCGCCCCAACACCGCCGGATTCCCCGCAACTGGACTCTTAGTGGCTGTCGCCGTCGTGGTCCACGTCGCCCGTTGCCTGGCTGCTCAGTTTCACGCTGTCCTGCGGAGGAGCCGCCGGAGCGCTGGCCGGCTTGGCCTGGCTCGGGGGAGGCGCAATGTAGGTCTGCGCCGCCATGCTGCTGCTGATCGGGTTCATCATGAAGGTGATTTCCTTTCTCTCCCCATATCGGCGGATTCCCAAAAATCTGAACACCTTCTCCCGCTTCCAACCCCTTGTTAAACTGGAAACTTGACCCTCCACAGCCCCTCCCATCTCGCCGGCATCGTCGGTTTCCGCGGCTACAGCGGCGCCGAACTCGTGCGTCTCCTGCTCCACCATCCCTCTGTCGAACCCGTCCTGCTCGAACACCGGGACGATGCCGAGCCCGATCCCGAGCCCCTCAACCACCCCTCGCTCATCGACCGCATCCGCTTCTCGCCCGAAGCTGTTCGCGAGGCCGGCCTTGCCGCCGTCTTCCTGGCGACGCCTCCCGAGGTCTCCCTCGACCTCGCCCCCGCCCTGATCGAGGCCGGCGTCAAGGTGATCGACCTCAGCGGCGCCTTCCGCCTTCGCACGCCCGAAAACTACCAGCGCTGGTACGGCGCCTCCCACCCCCGGCCCGATCTGCTGGCCTCCGCCGCCTACGGTCTCCCGGAATTCCACCGCGCGACGCTCGCCGGCGCCCCCTTCATCTCTAACCCCGGCTGCTATCCGACCGCCGCGAACCTTGCCCTCCAGCCCCTGATCGAAGCCGGCGTCGTGGACCGCTCCGCCGGCATCGTCTGCGACGCCAAATCCGGCGTCTCTGGCGCCGGCCGCAAAGCGTCGCTCTCCAACAGCTTTTGCGAGGTCGCGGAAAACTTCTCCGCCTACGCCGTTCTCCAGCACCGCCACGTGCCCGAAATCCTGCTCACCAGCGGCATCGACGAGGACGAGCTCAGCTTCACCGCGCACCTGCTGCCGATCAATCGCGGCATCCTGGAGACCATCTATTTCCGCTCCCGCAACCTCCGCTCGACGCGCGATCTGCTGGCCATCTACGCCTCCCGCTACGCCGAGGAACCTTTCCTGCGCATCCTACCCGCCGGTTCCCTGCCCCGGCTGCAGGCCGTCAACTATACGAATTTCTGCGACATCGGCGCCGTCCTGGATCCCAAGACCGGCCGTGGCGTGGTGGTCAGCGCCATCGACAACCTGATCAAGGGCGCGGCCGGCCAGGCGGTACAGAACCTGAATCTCGCCCTCGGCCTGCCCGAAACCGCCGGCCTGCTGTGAGAATCCTGGTCAAGCTGGGCGGCACGCTGCTCGAATCCGCCGAGTCCCGCCGGCGGCTCGCCCGGGAGATCGGCGCCGCCCGCGGACCGGACCTCGATGCCGCCGTCGTCCACGGTGGCGGCAAACAGCTCACCGCGTTCCTGGCCGAGAGGGGCGTCGAGAGCCGGTTCGTCAACGGCCTCCGCGTCACTTCCGCCGAAGTGCTCGACTCGGTGGTTAAGGTCGTCGCCGGTTCGGTGAACCGCTCGCTCACCGCCTCGTTCATCGCCGAAAACGTGCCCGCCGTCGGCCTCTGCGGCATCGACGGCCTGCTCACCGAAGCCGAACCCCTCGACCCCGCGCTGGGCTTCGTCGGCCGCCCGGTCGCCTCCCACCCGGCTCTGCTCGAAGCCCTCACGGCCGCCGGCTTCCTCCCGGTCATCGCCTGCCTGGCCGGCGACCGCGCCGGCAATCTATATAACGTCAACGCGGACCAGATGGCCGTCTCCGTCGCCCAGGCCTTCGGCGCCCAAAAGCTGCTCTTCTTTACCGATGTCGAAGGCGTCCTCGACGCCGGCCGCAATCTCTGCCCGGTGCTCGACCCCGCCGCCTGCCGCTCGCTCATCGACACGGGCGCCGCCACCGGCGGTATGCGGGCCAAGCTGGAGGCGGCGATGTCGGCGCTTGCGCTCGGCATTCCGGAGGTGGCGATCGCCCCCGGCGCGCGGCCGGGCCTGCTGGCCGATCTCGTGGCCGGCCGCCCCGCCGGCACTCGCGTTGTCCCGTAAGCGGAGTCCCGCCTAAGCCAGCCCGCCCTCGCGCGCCAGCTTCAAGGCCTCGATCGCCGCCCCGCGCGCCCCGGCCGTGTCTCCGTTCGGCATCACGTGGATCGGGATGTCGGCCTGCTCCGACCTCTGCACCGGCATCCCGGCCCGGATCTCGCTCAAAAACCAGTGCTGAAACTCCTTACCCGTCTCCACCGCCCCGCCGCCGACAATCAGCGCGTCCGGGTCGAAAGTGTTCACCATTTCATCGAAAAACAGGCCCAGCGCCCGCGCCTGGACGCGGAAAATGTCCCGGCACATCGCGTCGCCCCGCTCCGCCATCCCCCTCACCCGTTTGGCCGCATCCTTCGTCTCCCCATCGCGCCCCAGCTCATGGCCCGGATAATTTTTCAGGAAATGGGGCAGCAGCGAGTTCCCGATCGCCGTCAGCGAGCACAGCGACTCCAGGTCTCCCGTCCGCCCGCAATTGCATAGGGGCTTCAGCCCTTCGATTCCCTCAATGCTCTGGTAGGGCAGCAGCACATGCCCCAGCTCGCCCCCGAATCCCTTCCGGCCCTTTACCACGTTGCCGTCTGTGATCACGCCGCCGCCGAGCCCGGTGCCGATAATCGCCGAAATCGACGTCGTCCGGCTCTCCGCTCCAAAAATGACGAAGTGCCCCCACAGCGCCCCCGCGTTGCCGTCGTTCAGATAGGTCACCGGCTTGCCGAGCTTCTCGGCCAGGCGCGCCCGAATGTCGAAGCCCGCCCAGTCCGGATGGAGGAAGTTGGTCGACCCCTCGGCGCTCAACACCCCGGCCGCGCTCGCCGGCCCCGGCGTATCCAGGCCGACCACGGTCACATCGTCCAGCTTCACGCCCGCCCGCTCGACCGCGATCGCCAGCCCGTCGGCAATCTGGCTCAAGCAAATCCCCGGCCCCTGCCTCGACAGGGCCGGGTGCTCGCAGAGCCCGTCGATGAGAAACTTCTCCTCTTCGTTCACCAGCGTATAGTTAATGGCGGTTCCGCCCAGATCCACTCCGGCTACAATGTGCAAAGCTCTTGCCTCATTCCCAGGATTTCAACTCCAAAAGCTACAGCGTAGCAGGACTCACGCTCCGCCGCCCCGCCCTCGCGTCCGCCGGCCCGCCGCCGGCCCCGGTTTCTCACAACTCCTGATTTACCACAAATTTCCAGTCACTTTTTTATTTCACTTCTCTATTCCAAAAAAATTCTCAAAAAAAAGTTCTAATCGTTGAGAGAATTTTTTCTCTATCCCTCCACCTACTCCGTGATTAGCCATTTGAACAAGCGTTGAGAGTATTAAAAATTACACGGCGGCGCCGCTGGGCTTCTGCCGTTCAGCTCGAGGGACTATGAAGGCTCTTACTGTGGATGTCAGACAGTCAACAGGCCGGGTGCTGTGCTGCACCATCTTTCGCCCGGGCGGGAAAAAGCTTCTCGCCAAGGGACACCTGCTCAGCGAGGACGATGTACGGCTCCTCGAAACCGAAGGCATGAGGGAGGTCTGGGTCACCGAGCTCGAAGACGGCGAAGTCGGCGAGGATGAAGCCGTCACGCGGGTGGGCATGGAGATGGGCTGCGGCTCGCTCGAAATCCGCCTCGCCGCCGGAGGCCGCGCCAACCTCATCGCCACTGAACCGGTCTGCATTCTAATCGACGAGGAGCTGCTGAAGCAGATCAACTGCACCTCTTCGATCGCCATCGCCACAGTCCCCAATTTTTCGTTCGCCAAGCCCGGCCAGCGCATCGCCACCGTCAAAAGCGCGCCCTTCGCCATCGCCGGCAACGAACTGGACGCCGTCACCGGCATCCTGAACGAGCGCGGCCCGATCCTCCAGGCCCGGCCCATCCGCGAGCCCAATGTCGCCGTCCTCTACTCGGACCCGGTCCAGGGCGAGCGCGCCCGCCAGATGTTCGAGGCCATCATGTTGCAGCGCCTGGAACGGTTCGGCGTCACAGTCCATTCCGCCGCCACGGTCGTGGAAGAGGAAGATTCGGTCGCCCGCGGCCTCGATTACCTGCTGCGCCGGGAGCCGACGGTGGTCCTGGTCGCTTCCACGACCGCTCCGGCCGGCCCCCAGGACACCATCGGACGGTCGCTGGCCCGCGCCGGCTGCCAGATCGAGCGTTTCCTCGCCCCGGTCGAGCCGGGCAACCTCCTCCTGCTCGGATATAAGAACGACATCCCCGTCGTCTCGGCGCCCGGCTGCTTCCGCTCCGCCAAGCCCAACGTCGTCGATCTCGTTCTGCCTCCGGCCCTGGCGCGCTACCGCGTCTCGGGCTGGGAAATCGCCTGCCTCGGCCACGGCGGGCTGTTGGCTTAAAGTTCCTCCAAGGCTCACCGGGCGCACCCTCCAGCGCCCCGCGAGCTTCCCGGCCGGGTGCCTGACCACCATCCGGCCGGATTTTTTTCCTCTCCGCTCAGCTCAACGCGACGCGCCGGATCCCCACGGCCCGGCCCGCGGTCTCTTCCACCGTCACAATCGTGCCGTGCAGTTCCACGCCCCCCTTTGCCGTTTCCAGACGCACGGGCGCCCCCGTCAGGAACCTCCTCATCGCCAGTTGCTTCTCCGCGCCGATCACCGAATCGTACGCCCCGGTCATCCCGGCGTCGGTCTGATACGCCGTCCCCCCGGCGAGAATCCTCTCATCCGCCGTCGGAATGTGGGTGTGCGTCCCGATCACCGCCGAAACCCGACCGTTCAGATGCCACCCCATCGACACCTTCTCGCTGGTCACCTCGGCGTGGAAATCCACAAACCGGACCTTCACGTTCTCCGGCAGCTCCCGCAGCAACTGGTCGGCCTTCCGGAACGGGCAGTCCGTCGCCGGCATGTACGTCCTGCCTTGAAGGTTCATCACCGCCACTTCGACGCCGTTACGCGCCCGAGCGATATACACGCCGCGCCCGGGGAGCTCATCGGTGTAATTGGCCGGCCGGATCAGCCGCGGCTCACGCGGAATATACTCGAAAATTTCCTTCTTGTCCCAGACGTGATTGCCCGTTGTCAGAACGTCGATGCCAAGCGAAAACAACTCCTGCGCGGTCAGCGGCGTCACCCCGAAGCCGCCGGCGGAGTTTTCGGCGTTGGCGATGACCAGCTTGATCTGCTCGGCGCCCACCAGTTCGTTCAAGTGCTGCGCTACAATCCGGCGCCCCGGCGAAGCATAAATGTCGCCGATGAAAAGAATGTTCATCAATGTTGGATCCCGCGAACCACCCGTGCGGAAAATGCGGATAAGGAGCGCACCGCGCCGCCCTACTCAACCTCCGTCATTGACCCCGAGTTAACAGGGGCGGAGCCCCCCGAGCGTCTTTAGGCTTCTCCCTGGCGGCTTTCGCCGCCGGAGCTTGCACACCAACGCCAAAACCGAGTCGGGCCCCTAGACGATTGACTGTTGGATCAATTTTTTGGAGGCCAAGGACAGGCTTGGCGAATACGCTCCTTCACGATAATACCAGACTTGTCCGCGCGCTCCGCTCCCGCAAACACCCTAGCCCGCCTCAGGCGCTCAGCGGGCCTCCGCGGCCGCCGCCCGGCGCCGCGAGTCGCTCGGCGACCGGCGCCTGCAGCTCCGCCGCTCAGCGGGCTTCCGCGGCCGCCGCCCGGCGCCGCCCGTGCTCCAAATTCGGCAAAAAACCCGTCAAAAGCCCGATTAACGGCAAAAACGAGCACACCTTATACACAAAATAGATACTCGTCGCGTCCGCCAACTGTCCCAGCACCGCCGCCCCCACCCCGGCCATCCCGAAGGCGAACCCGAAGAACACGCCCGCGATCATCCCCACCTTGCCCGGCACCAGGTCCTGCGCATACACCAGAATCGCCGAAAACGCCGAAGCCAGAATCAATCCGATCACCACGCTCAAAACGCCCGTCCAGAACAGGTTGGCGAACGGCAGCGCCAGCGTGAACGGCAGCACCCCGAGAATCGAACACCAGATCACGTACTTCCGCCCGAACCGGTCCCCCACAGGGCCTCCGATGATCGTCCCCGCCGCCACCGCGCCCAGAAACGCGAACAGATGGATCTGCGCGCTCTGCACCGAGACGTGAAACTTGGCCATGAGGTAAAACGTGTAATAGCTGGTGAGGCTCGCCAAATAGAAATATTTCGAGAAAATCAAAGCCACGAGAACCAGAATCGCCATCACCACCCGCCGCGCCGGAAGCCCGTGGTGCGTTTCCGCTTTCCCCGCCCGCGACCGCGCCGCCTCCGCCGTCGTGCGCTTGTACCACCGCCCGACCTTCGTCAGAATCGCAATTCCCAGCATTGCCCCCAGCGAAAACCAGGCGATGCTGCCCTGCCCCCGCGGCGCGACAATGAAGGCTGCCAGCAGCGGCCCCAGCGCCGAGCCCGCGTTCCCGCCCACCTGAAACAGCGACTGCGCGAGGCCATGCTGCCCGCCCGAGGCCAGCCGCGCCACCCGCGAGGACTCAGGATGAAACACCGACGACCCGATGCCCACCAGCGCCGCGGCCGTCAACAGCACCGCGAAGGTGCCCGAGACCGACAACAGCAGCAGCCCGATCAGCGTGAACCCCATCCCGACAGGCAGCGAGTACGGCTTGGGCCGCTTATCCGTGTACAACCCAATTACGGGCTGCAGCAGCGATGCCGTCATCTGATAGGTCAGCGTGATCAGCCCGACCTGCCCGAAATCCAGCCGGTAGGAAACCTTCAGCAGCGGATACAGCGCCGGCAGCAGCGACTGCAGCATGTCGTTCAACCCGTGGCAGACGCTGATCGCCGTCAGGATAGTGAACGCCGTCCGCGCCGCCGCCTCCGGCGCCTCGCCCGCTGGCACCGCGCTCGCGGCTGGGGCGGCCGCGGCGCCTCCGGTCATCCTGCTGGACATCATGGTGGTTTCGAAACGGCGCCGGACGCTCGCCTGCCTGCTCCCGCGCCTTGCCCTCCATGATAACGTCGCCCGCCCCGGCCGCGCCCGCCCCCGCCGCTACAATAGAAACATCGCATGCCCGTTCTGCTTGGCTGTCAATCGGTCTCCCATTCCTTCTCGTCGGCGATGTTGTTCGACAACATCTCCTTCACCATTTCCGACGGCGACCACATCGGACTCATCGGCCCCAACGGCGCGGGCAAATCCACACTCCTGAGAATCCTGGCGGGCGAGCTCACCCCCGACCAAGGCATCGTCAGCCCCCGCAAGCTTCTTCGCCTCGCCTACGTCCCCCAGCGCGACGTCCTCCCCGAATCCGCCACCGTCGCCTCCTACCTCGAAGACACCCTCAACAGTTTCGCCGCGCCTTCCCCCACCGCCGCCGAGCGCTCGGCCATCGTCAATCAGACCCTCGGCCGCACCGGCTTCTCCGACCGCTCGCAAACGGTCTCCGCTCTGTCCGGCGGCTGGCGCAAACGCCTCGCCATCGCCGCCCGCCTCCTCGCCGAGCCCGATCTCCTGCTGCTCGACGAGCCCACCAACCATCTCGACCTGGAAGGCATCCTGTGGCTGGAACGCCTGCTCGCCTCCGCCTCCTTCGCCTCGCTCGTGGTCACCCACGACCGCTATTTTCTGGAACGCTTCGCCACGCGCGTGCTCGAAATCGACCGCTCCTACCCCGAAGGTCTCTTCGCCGTGCGCGGCAACTACAGCGAATTTCTCCTCCGCCGCGACGAGTTTCTCCACGCGCAGGCGCGCCGCCGCGAGGCGCTGGAAAACAAAGTCACCCGCGAAGTCGAGTGGCTCCGCCGCGGTCCCAAGGCGCGCACCGGAAAATCCCGCGCCCGCGTTGACGCCGCCGGACGACTCATCGGCGAGCTTGACGACCTCAACGCCCGCTCCGCCTCGCGCCCGGCCGGAATCGAATTCGACGCCACCGGCCGCCGCACCCGCCGCCTTCTGGAAGCCGACAATATCTCGCTCACCGCCGGCGGCCGGACCCTGCTCTCCGGCCTCAGCTTCGTTCTCTCACCCGGCCTGCGCCTCGGCCTGCTCGGCCCCAACGGCAGCGGCAAGACCACGCTGCTCCGCGCCCTGGCCGGCGAGATCGCCCCCTCGGCCGGCGAAATCCGCCGCGCCCCCAACCTTCAGCTTCTCCACTTCGATCAGCACAGGGAACAGCTCGACCCCGGTCTCCCCCTCCGCCGCGCCCTCGCTCCCCACGGCGACGGCGTCGTCTTCCGCGGCCGCCCCCTGCACGTCGCCGCCTGGGCCGCGCGCTTTCTCTTCCCCGCCGACCACCTCGATCTCCCCCTCGGCCGCCTCTCCGGCGGCGAGCAGGCCCGCGTCCACATCGCCCGCCTCATGCTCGAACCCGCCGACATCCTCCTGCTCGACGAGCCCACCAACGACCTCGACATCGCCACCCTGGAGGTCCTCGAAGACAACCTCCTCGACTTCCCCGGCGCCCTCGTCCTGGTCACCCACGACCGCTATCTGCTCGACCGCGTCTCGACGCTCATCATCGGCCTCGACGGCCGCGGCAACTCCGGCCTCTTCGCCTCCTGCGAGCAGTGGGAGCGCGAACAATCCGCCGCCCGTGCCCCGCGTGCATCCGCTCCGCCCCGCGCCGCTTCCCCCAACGCCCCCGCGGCGCCGAAAAAACTCTCTTATCTCGAATCCCGCGAATGGGAGCAGATGGAGTCCCGCATCCTGGACGCCGAACAGCGCCTCCGGGAAGCCGAATCCGAGCTCAACCGCATCGAAGGCGCCGCCGACCCCGAGACCATGCACCGCCGCTTCGGTGCACTCCAGACCTGCCAGGCCGAAGTCGAAGCCCTCTACGCCCGCTGGGCCGAGCTCGAATCCAAGCTGGCAAGCTGATGATCTCCGCCCAGCCCAAGCTCTTTCTCTTCCAGCCCACCGGCTCGGCCCGTTTCTGGGGCCTGCTCCAGCGCGCCTTCACCGCCGCCTAAGAGGACAACTGCTTCGGCATCGCCAAAGGCGCCGCCTACTCCGCCCTGCTCGCCTTCTTCCCCGTACTTACGTCGCTCGCCGCCATCCTGGCCCGCACCAAGGCCGAAGCCGTGAACCGCATCATCCTCCACTTCCTGTTCGAGGCCGTGCCCCCGGGCTCGGAAGATCTGGTCCAATACGTTTTCAGCGTTCGCGGCCAGCGCCCCGTCTCGCTCCTGATTGGCGCAACGCTGCTGTCCCTCTGGGCGGCCTCGGGCGCCATGATCAGCCTCATGGAGGGCTTTCAGGCCGCCTACCGGCTCCCCACCAGCCGCCCCTTCCTCCGCCAGCGCTCCATGGCAATCGCCCTGGTCTTCGTCGCCGCCGTCCCCGCTCTCGCAGCCTCCGCCCTGGTGCTGTTCGGCGCCCGCTTCGAGCGCGAATTCCTGCAGGGCTTCGGCATGACTCCGGAAGGCGCCGACCTCCGCCCCTGGGTGCTTCTGCTCGGCCGCCTCCTCCGCCTCGGCACTGCGTTCCTCACCATCGCCGGCGTCAACCTGCTGGTCTATTTCTTAGGCCCCAACCGCCCTATGCGCCTCCGCCTGGTCTGGCCCGGCGCGCTGATCGCCACCGTTCTCTGGTTCGCCACCACGCTCGGCTTCGCCTGGTATGTCCGCAACATCGCCAACTACAACGTCATCTACGGCGGCCTCGGCGCGTTGATCGCGCTGCTCACCTGGATGTACCTGCTCAGCGCCATCGCGCTGGTCGGCTGCGAGTTCAACGCCGAACGCGAGCGCATCCGCATCGACCTCGACCCGACCGCCGCCCTCTGACGCCTCAGTTGGCCGTCGGCGGGCTCTTCTTCGGCGGCTTGATCTGGATGTCCGGAATCCCCAGGCTTCCGCCCAGCTTCCCCAGTTTCTCCAGATCGATCGACCCCGAGATCACCACCACCGTCAGCTCCTTCGGCTCCTGCGCGATGATCGCCAGCCCCCCCGTCTTCTGGTTGTTCACCCGCAGGTAAATCTCGGAATCCTCGTCCTTGGCCTTCGACTCCACCACCTTCGACCACCCGCCGCCCTGCAACTGTTTCCGCACCGCCGCCAGGTCGTTCTTCCCGTAGTCGTCCTTGCCCTTGAACGAAAAATTCCTCACCCAGATCCCCGTCAGCCCGTCCACAATCGCCTTGGCCTGTTGAATGTCCGGATTGTTCCCGGTCAGAAACCGCGACGCCGTCCGCAGATTATCCCCGTCGAGCGAGATCGTGTTCGACTCCTCGGCCCGGTTGGCCAGCTTGTCGAGCGACGACAAATCCACCTCCTGGCCCGCCGCCGCAACGGCCCACATCATCGCCGCCATCCCGATCCACGCCGCTTTTTTCACTCCCTTACTCGCTCCGTCCTTCCGCCGAACGTTCCCCGCCGTCCCTCCGCTCATTGCCCAGCCCCACAATCCGCGCCCGCGTCAGCTTCAGCTTCCCGGCCGTCAACTGCAGCGCCGTCAGCAACTGGTCCCGCGCCGCCTCCGCCTCCAGCCGCTCCCGCTTCTGGTGCTCATACTGCATCAACCCCCCGGTCAACAGCACCGCCAGCGACGCCGCCACCGTCGCCATCCGAATCCACGGTCTCGCAAACAGTCCCGCGTGCACCGGCGCCGCCGCCCGTTCCGGCTCCCCCAGCCGCGCCATCACACGCGCCGCAAAACCCTCCGGCGCTTCTCTGCGCTCCAGCGCCCTCCGCAGATCGTCTTCGGTCCAGCTCATATCTCCGCCTTCCCGCTCATCGCCCCCGAACCGGGCATCTTTCTCCTCAAAAACTCAATGCCCCGGTGCAGCCTGCTCTTCACCGTGTTCACCGGGATCTCGAGCAAGTCCGCAATTTCGGTCGGCTCCATGTCTTCCTGATAGCGCAGAATCACAACCGCCCGCTGCGGCTCCGGCAGCGCCGCCACCAGCTTTCGCAGCACGCCGCTCATCAACGGATCGCTCCACCGCCCCTGCGCCGCCGGTTCCGGCACCATCTCCAGCGCCACCGTCCCCCGCCGCCGCACCCGCCGCCGGGACTCGTCAATGCACCGATGCGTCACCACGCGCCGCAGCCAATACAACAGATGCCCCGGCGACTCGATCGAATCCAGATTCCGGTACAAGTGCAGAAACGTTTCCTGCGCCAGGTCCTCGGCCTGCCCGGCATCCCGCAAAAAATGATACGCCATGCTGTACACCATCGCCTGATGCTCGCGGACCAGGTGGGCAAATGCCTCCTTGTCCCCGCCGCAGGCCGCGGCCAGAGCCTCCCCGATCTCGCGCTCCGTCATCAACACTCTTTGACTACCATTACGCTTCAGCCGCCCCAAACGGGTCCACTTTTTCCCCACTCCCGCCCGTTCAGGGAATTACCACCTTCGCCAGGCCCGCGTTCCCCGCCAGGTCATACACCCGCACCACCACCAGATGGCTCCCCGCCGCTACCGCCGCCTTGATCAAGAACGTTTCTCTTGGAGAATCCGTCATGCCGTCGCTCGCCTCCACCGGCGTCCACGGCCCGGCGTCGATCGAGTACTCGCACCTTTTCAGCGCCGAGGTCGGGTCCTCGGCATCCACTTCCACCTCCGCCTGATCGCCCGCTCGGGCCGCCCGCGCGATCTTCACCGCCGGCGGCGTGTTGTCCACAACAACCGGCCCGCTCACCAGCTCCCCTTCCCGCGCCGTCTCCGGCGGGTTCGAGGGAGAGTCGGAGGCGACGACGCGGAACCAGTACCTCCCGTCGGCCAGCGAATCCCCGTCCAGCGTCAAGGCCGCCTCCGTCAGCCGCTCCTTCAACCGGATCCACTCCCGCTGGCCCTCCGCCCGGAGATAGACCTCGTACACCATACGGTCGGAGTCCGGGTCCTCGGCCTGCCAGGTGATCTGGATCTGCCCCGCCCCACTGCGGGAAACCGTCTGCGCCGCGCCCGGCGACGGGGCCGCCGTCCCGTCCGCTGTATCCGTCACCGTCACGCTATAGCTGGCCGCCGACGACGACGCCGCCGCCGTTGCTCCCGCCGCCCGCCCGCTCACCGCAATCGACCGCACCACCGGCGCCGCGTTCTGCGGCAGATACGCAACCGCCACGCTCTCCACCACCGCCGCCCCGTCCAATTTTGCGCGCCACTGCAGATACCGCGCGCTCGGGCTGCCGATGCCTCCCCCCTCGCCCAACGCCGCCCACTCGCTCCAGGTCCCGTCCGGCCGCGCCGAATTCCCGGCCCGCGTCTCGAACTTCACTTTCCCCGTTCCCGGCCGCCACGCCAGCCGCCCCCACCGCGCCACCGCCCCCGCATCCCGAACCGGCGCTTCATACCACCCCGCCGCGCCTTCCCCGGCCCCGATCCGGAACAGCTTCCCCATGTCCCCGGTCGCCGCCAGCAGCCCCGCTTTCTGGTTCAACAGCCGCGTCGCTTCTCCCTCGCCCGTCTGCAGCACCAGCGCCGCCTGCCGGTCCGCCCCCAGCCGGTACACCCGCCCCTGAACGTCGGTGGCCAGATACAGCCCCGTACCGTCCGCCGCGATGTCGTACACGTTTTCATCCTTCGACTTCCACACCGTCTCCACGCTGTTGTCCGCGCCGATGCGGTACACCGCCGCCTTGTCCACGCCCGGCATGTCCACGATCGCCGCCGCCGCCGCGGTCACTGCCGGCGCCGGCGCCGCCGTTGCCGCCGGCTTCGGCTTGATCTCCGGTCCCGCCTGCGCCGACGCGCTATCGGTCACCGTCACCGTCATCGCCGGCGCCGTCCCCACCGCCGCCGCCCCCGCCCCCGTTCCGGTCTGCGTCCCCATCCGGCTCATCACCGACCCTCCCATCGCCGCCGCCAGGATGGTCCCATCCGCCTCAACCACAATCCTCCGGATCTCCGGCAGCGCGGAGTTGTACAGGGCAAACGCCTTCCCCTTCCCCGTCACCCGGTAGATCAGCCCGTTTGGCTCGGTCCCCGCCAGCAGCCGCCCCTGCCCGTCCACCGCCAGCGCCGTCACGTGCGACTGCCCCGTCTCGTAATAGACCTCGCCCTTCCCTTCCGCGGTGATGCGGTAAATCTTCCCCTGGTTCCCCGTCCCCGCGTAAAGCACGCCGTCTTTGCCGAATTCCAGCGCCCAGATGTAGCTGGCGTGCGGATCGAAATACTCCGCCGCCTTGCCCCCGGCGATCTTATAAATCCTGCCCTCGGGCGAGCTCGCCGCAAAAATCTCGCCCGCCGGACTCACCGCGACCGCGAAGATCTCCGCCGCCCCGGAAGTCCACACCACCTCCGCCTTCCCGTCCGCCCCGATCCGGTACAGCTTCCCTCCGTGCCCCGTGCCCGCATAGATCGATCCGTCCGGCGCCGCCGCCACGCTCCAGATCGCCGTCTGCCCCGTTTCGAGTACCGTCTTCAGCGCCGGCGCCACTTTCAGCCTCCCGTCCGCCTCCAGCGCCGTCCCGGTGAACCTTCCTTTCAGAAAGTCCTGCGCCCCGCTCATCTCCCAGGTGGCCGTGGTCGAGGCCGCCAGCGGCGCCACCGCCGCCATCAGCAGAATCGCCGCCTTCATGGCTTCACCTGCACCGTCGCCGTCTGCGATCCGCTCACCACGTCCCCTCCTGTGTCAATGGCGATCTCGGCCATCTTCGAGCCCGTCCCCAGCGCCGCCCCCGGCATCGAACGGGACAGCACCAGCGCCAGCGACGGCGGAGGGTCGGGCATCGTCTGCCCCCGCAACGCGAAGGCCGCGTCGGCCCGCATCACGCGCAGGTACGCCTTCCCGTTGTCCCTCAGCCCGTTCAACAGCCCGATCAGCCGCGCCGGGGTCCGCGGGCCGGCCCCGCTGAGCGCCTGATAATCGGCCGCGTTCGCCGTCCCCGCGTCCGACACGACGAACTGCAGCGCCCCGGCCGGCGTCCCCACCGGCACTTCATAAAGCACGTTCCGCCGCGTCTCCCTCCCGTCCGGCCCGCTCATCGTCACCCCGATCTCCACCGTCCCGCCCGGCGCAATCTCCCGCCGCGACGAGGTCACCTGCGCGATCGTCATCAGCCGGTGCCCCTCCCGCGCCTCGATGGTCAGGTCCATCCCGGCCAGCTTCAGCGCCTCGAAATCGGAGTTCAGCGCCGTGTACAAAGGCAAGGTCACCCCCAGCGCCGCCATCGCCGCCACGCCCAGGTCGCCGGCAAACGAGTTCTTAATCTCCAGCGCCGGCGCCCCGACCTGAAACCGCGCCTGCCCCGCCACCTCATACGCCACGTCGCCCGAGTTCCTTTCGGTCGCCGTGATCCCGGTGAAAATCGCCATCTGCACCAGCAGCGGCGTGAGCAAACGGTCGCTCACCACCCGCATCCGATACACCGTCTCGCCCGCAACGCCTTTCACCCGGATCGTCAGCGGAGCCGTCGCCGCGGTCTTCCCCAGCTCTCCCGCAATCGCCGTTCCCCGGTCCTGGGTGATCGCTCCCATCCACTCCCGCGGCTCGGAAATCTTAAAGCTGGAATTCACGTTCGGCAGCAGCGTCAGCACCTCGGCCCGCGCAAACGGCATCTGGGTCGAGCCCGTGTCCAGGAACGGATGCCCGAACGCGTAAACCTTCCGCCCCTCGATGGCCGTCACCGTCCCGTCCGCGCCCACGCTCATGTCTCCCGACATCAGCTCCACGCTGATCATGTCCCCCGGCTTCAGCCTCGCCGGGTCCCCCATCTTCGGCGGCAGGCTCGCCCCGCTCGATACCCCCTGCCTCGGCTCGAGCCCCAGTTCCCGCAGCCGTGGCGCAAAGTATTCCACCGCCTCCGGGCTGAACCCGTGAAACCCAATCGGCGTCGCAATGTTCACCAGCCGCTCCGGCTCCGCGCCCATCGCCCTCGACACCGCTCGCCGCTCCCCGCCCCCGGCCGCCTGCCCCACGCGCAGCATTTCCTCGATCGGCCGGATCCCGGCGATCGGCTCCTTGGAAAACGGAAACGACAGCGCCACAGCCCCGACCAGCCGCCCGTCAATATATACCGGGCTCCCGCTCATCCCCTGCAGCACCCCCGTCTGCGCCAGCGGCCCTCCCGACAGCCGGGCCAGAATGATCGATTGCTTCGGCCCCGCGTCCTTCAATACCCCGAGGATTTCCACCTGGAACTCTTCCACCCGGTCCCCGGAAAATACCGTCCGCCCCACGCCCCGCATCCCCGCCCTCACCTCGCTCAACGAAAAGATGCGCGCCTGCCCTGAAACTCCCTGCGTGAAAAGGAGTTGGCAGCAAACGATCAACCCCGCCGCCAGACTGCCCTTGTAACCCATGATCTACTATCGTACATTGGCTCTCAACGGAGGTCTGGACGAGTGGTGCTGCTTCGTTGTATGCTGGAGCAATCACCCCGAATCCAATAGACTTACACGTGTTCATGAAGTCCTATCGCCTCAAACATCTCCAGGAACTGGAATCCGAAGCCGTTTTCGTCATCCGCGAGGTGGCGGCGCAGTTCGAACGCCCGGTCATGCTTTTCTCCGGCGGCAAAGACTCGATCGTCATGAGCCACCTCGCCCGAAAAGCCTTCCACCCGGCTCCCATCCCCTTCCCGTTGATGCACATCGACACCGGCCATAACTTCCCGGAAACGCTTTCCTATCGTGACCGCTGGGTGGCATCGCTCGGCGCGCGCCTCATCGTCCGCACGGTCCAGGATTCCATCAATCAGGGCCGTGTCGCCGAGGAGCGCGGTCCCAACGCCAGCCGTAACGCCCTTCAGACCGTCACGCTGCTCGACGCCCTGTCCGAGTTCCAGTTCGATGCCGCCATGGGCGGAGCCCGCCGCGACGAAGAGAAGGCCCGGGCCAAGGAGCGCTTCTTCTCCCACCGCGACGAGTTCGGCCAGTGGGACCCGAAGAACCAGCGCCCCGAGATCTGGCGCCTGTTCAACGGCCGCAAGCGCCCCGGCGAGCACATGCGAGTCTTCCCCATTTCCAACTGGACCGAAATGGACGTCTGGCAGTACGTACTCCGGGAAAACATCGAAATGCCCACGCTGTACTTCACTCACCGCCGCCTGTGCGTCGAACGCCAGGGCGTGCTCCTGGCGCACTCGGAACACCTGGCGCCGCGCCCCGGCGAAGAGCCCCGGGAAATCGAGGTCCGCTTCCGCACCATCGGCGATATGACCTGCACCGGCGCAACGGTCAGCCACGCCTCGGCGCTCGAAGAGATCATTCAGGAGGTCGCCGCCTCGCGCGTCACCGAGCGCGGCGGCCGCGCCGACGACAAGCGCTCCGAAGCCGCCATGGAAGACCGCAAGCGCGAGGGCTACTTCTGATGCCCGCCCGCGGTTACCTCGACATGGAGCTGCTCCGCTTCATCACCAGCGGCAGCGTCGACGACGGCAAGAGCACGCTCATCGGCCGCCTGCTTTACGACAGCAAGTCCATCTTCGACGATCAGTACGAGGCCATCCGCCTGTCGAGCGAGCGCCGCGGCGACGAGCAGGTCAACCTCGCCCTGCTCACCGACGGCCTCCGCGCCGAGCGCGAGCAGGGCATCACCATCGACGTCGCCTACCGCTACTTCGCCACGCCGCGCCGCAAGTTCATCATCGCCGACACACCGGGCCACATCCAGTACACCCGCAACATGGTCACCGGCGCCTCCACCGCCAACCTCTCCATCATCCTCATCGACGCCCGCAACGGCGTCGCCGAGCAGACCTGCCGCCACGCGTTTATTGCGAGCCTTCTTCAGATCCCCCACGTCGTGGTCTGCGTCAACAAAATGGATCTGGTCGATTACAGCGAATCCGTCTTCGATGAAATCCGCGCCTGCTTCGAGGACTTCGCCGCCAAGCTCGACGTCAGCGACTTCCACTACATTCCCATCAGCGCCCTCAACGGCGACAACGTTGTCGACCGCTCCCGCCGCATGGACTGGTACCAGGGCCCCACGCTGATGTACCTGTTGAACAACATCCACATCAGCAGCGACCAGAACCGCATCGACGCCCGCTTCCCCGTCCAGTACGTCATCCGCCCGCAGTCCCGCCAATACCCCGACTACCGCGGCTACGCCGGCCGCGTCGCCGGCGGCGTCTTCCGTCCCGGCGACCACATTGTCGTCCTGCCTTCCGGCATGACCAGCCGCATCAAATCCATCGACACCTTCGAAGGCCCGCTCGAGGAGGCGTTCCCGCCGATGTCGGTCACCCTCACTCTGGAAGACGACATCGACATCGGCCGCGGCGACATGATCGTCCGGGAAAACAACCGGCCTGAAATGTCGCAGGAGATCACCATGATGGTCTGCTGGATGAACGACCGGCCGCTGGAAACCGGCCGCAAATACTGGCTCAAACACACCACGCGCGACGCCCGCTGCGTCGTCCGCGAGGTCCACTACAAAGTGGATGTCAACACGCTCCACCGCAACGAAACCGACAAAACGCTCGGCCGCAACGACATCGGCAAGATCACCCTCCACGCCTCGACCCCGCTCGCCTTCGACAAATACAGCCGCAACCGCGAAACCGGCAGCCTCATCCTCATCGACGACGCAACCAACGAAACCGTCGCCGCCGGCATGATCGCCTGAAGCGGCGCCGCAGCACAGCATTTACACCGGACCGGTGTCCACGTATACTGTGTGATGTGAACATAACTCTTTCCGTTGACGACGAGGTGGTCGCAAAGGCCCGTCGACAGGCGGAGCGTTTGGGTTCCAGCCTCAATCAGTTGGTGCGCGACTACCTCGAGCAACTCGCCGGAGGTTCCGATCCGGACCGCGACGCGGCGGAGTTCAAGCAGCTCTCGCGTAAGGCGCGGGGCGACTCGCGCGGCTGGAAGTTCAACCGCGAAGAGGTCCATGAACGCCGATGAGGCGGCCGGCCTTCTTCGATACCAACGTCATCCTATATAGCGACGACGCCCGTGAGCCTAAGAAGCAAGCGCGAGCGGTCGCGTTGGTGACGGAGTTCCAACGCGCAGGTCTGGCGACAGTATCGTTGCAGGTGATGCAGGAGTACTTCGTCGCGGCCACGCGAAGGCTGGGGGTCGACGCCGCTCTGGCGCAGCGCAAAGTTGAACTGCTCGCGCGGATGCACGTCGTGCATCTCCTGGAGGCCGATGTGGTCGCGGCCATCGAATTCCACCGGCTGAACCGCATTTCCTTCTGGGATGCACTCATCGTACAAGCGGCGCGAATGGCGCGGGCCGAGGTTCTCTATAGCGAGGACTTACAGCACGGCGCTGTCCTCGGCGGCGTTCGCGTCGTGAATCCGTTTCTCCCTTCGTAAGCGCCTGTGCCGGCGCTCCGCACAGGCTTGCATCCGCCGCGGGCCGGGCCATCCTGAGCGTGAGATCGTCCTACTTATTCCCGACTTACTCAGTTGAGAACGTCCTCCATGTCTTACTGATAACCCCGGAACTCCCGCCCCACACATCTCGACGACCGATACCATAACCGCGCCGGGAGCTGTTACTCGGTACCGTGCGCCCGGCGGGCTCCCAGCGCGCGGTCGGCGGCCGCGTACGCCGCCCGCGGATTGTCCGAGCCGTCCCAGTTCTCCCACAGCGCCGACAGGATCGATCCATCCGTGTGTGCGCGGCCGCGCACGTCGCCCTCGGCAACGGCCCCTTTCGGCTTCCAGGCCTGCCCGCGCGCAATTTTCGCCGCATCCAGCAGCTCGCGCGCGCGGACGTCTTCCTTCGCTCTCCAGGCAATGTAGCCCCGCAGGAAAAACCCGCCCGTGGCGCGCGGATTGGTGCGGCACGCCAGCTCGAATCGCCGCTCCGCCGTGGTGCTCTCGCCTTTTAACAGTGCGATCTCTCCCATCAGAAGCAGCGTCCCCGTCTCCTCGGGATTCAGCTCGAGCGCCTTCCGCTCTTTGTCCTCGGCCGCGCTCAACTGCGCCGCCGTCCGCGCCGCGACGGCCATCCACAGGCCCTCCCGCTGATAAGCGCGGTGGCTCTGCGGATTGATCCGGATCAGCTCGTCCAGTTGATCGAGCGCTTCCCGCGCGTCCCCTTGCGCATACAGGCAATTGGCCAGGTAGTAGCGCGAGTCTTCGTGCCCCGGATTCAGCGCCAGCGCCTCCCGGAGCAGACGGACTCCCTTCGCCATGTTGTTTTCTTTCTGAATCGCGTCCATCGCCGCCCGCTGCTTCGCCCAAAACTGAACCAGCCGGTCACGCGCCGCATCTCCTCCCGGCGCCGCCGCCGGCGTGGCCGTCCGGGCCGCCCGCCGCGGCGTGGGATCCCCCTCGGTTACATCCCATATCGTGTTCGCATCGAGCCCCGGATACGTGTCCACGCGCCCGTCCAGCCATCGCAGCTCGACCTTGTCCGCGCGCCCGCTCGTGCCCAGCCCGAAGTGCACCCGCCTGCTGTCCTGGGACAGATATGACGCGCTGGTCACCGCCCGCCGCAGCTTCACTCCGCCCACTTCCGCAATCACCGTCGCGCCATCCCCGAATCCGACGGCCCGCCCGCCGTGCCCCGCCAGGCTGTGCAGGCGAAGCTCCAGCCAGTTGCCTTGCGGAATCTCGTTGCGCAGCAGCCGCACGCCCTCGCCGTGATCCACGATGGCGATGTCCATCGCTCCGTCGTTGTTGTAGTCGGCAACCGCCAGCCCGCGGCTCGCATGCGGCGTCGAGAGCGCGGCGTTCCATGGCGCCAGGTCGTGGAAAAATTCCCCCTTCCGGCTCCAGAACAAAAATGACGGCATCCGTTCCAGCTTCGGCGGCCGCTCCTTTGTCTCGAACGTGCTTCCGTTAGCCACCACCAGGTCCAGCCAGCCGTCGGAATCGAAATCCACAAACGCCGTGCCCCAGCCGATCGATTGCAGCGACGGCTGCCCGATGCCACGCATCTCGGCAACGTCGGTGAAGTGCAGCTCACCGGCCTTCGCTTTGCCCCCGGCCTCCGTTCTCTTGGCGGCGAATTTCTGCTCTTCCACCAGCGATTGATACAGCGCATACTGCTGCGCAATCCAGTGCGTGATGAACAGATCGTCATCCCCGTCGCGGTCGAAATCGCCCGCCGCCAGTCCCATCGAACCGCGGTACTCGCCCACCCACGCCGTCGAACTCGCATCCACGAACCGCCCGTGCCGGTTCAGATAGAGCCTGTTCGCCGAGACATCGTTGGCCACGTAAAGGTCAGGCCATCCGTCGCCATCGAAATCGTGCCACAACGCGCTCAGGCTCCGGCCATCGCGGTTGGCGACGCCCAGTTTGTCCGCAACCTCGGTAAACGTCCCGTCGCCGTTGTTGTGAAACAGCAGGTTCCGCTCCGGCTCATACGAGGACGGGTTCAAAGTGAAGGGAACTTCCAGACCAAATTGCTGCGAGGTATGGCCCGCGTCTCCGGCCCGGTACCGCACGTAGCCGCATACGTAGAGATCGGGATAACCGTCGCGATCGTAATCCCCCCACGACGCCCCCGTCCAGAAGCCTTTCAAATTCGGAAATTGCTTGTCCCGCACCAGGACTCCGTGATCGTTGCGATACAGGATCAGGCTGTCGTAGCCGGTGACGATCAGGTCAAGCCAGCCATCGTTGTTGTAATCGCCCCACGCCGCGCCCGTGCCGAGAATGCGCGTCTCGGGAAAGTTCTCCACCTTCTGAAACGTGCCGTTGCCCAGGTTCCGGAACAGCAGCGATGGGGCGCGCTGGCCGGCCGGCAGATCGAGCGAGCCTCCCGCGCTGACCACAAACAGATCGTCGTTGCCGTCGTTGTCGAAATCGCCCCAGGCCACGCCGGAGCCCATGTCCTCGGGCAGTTGCGACGTCCGGTTCCCCGCGAAGCTGCGGAATTCGCCCAGGCCCGCCTCTCGCGTCACGTCGCGGAACCGCGGCTCCGGCGCCCCCGCCGGAAGCGCCCTGCCCAGGCGCCGCAAACTTCCCGAGCCCCCGCTCTCCACCGCGCCCGGCTCTCGCTCCAGCGGATCGAGCGTGTGCGTGATCCCGGCGATCTCCTCACCGGGTTTGTACGTCTCCGGCCGGTGTGCGCCGTAGAACCGCACGCCCAGCGCAGTTCCCACCAGGCCGGCGATCACCAGCCCGAGAACGCTTCTCAGAATGCGGCGGTGCCGGCGGCTGGTCATTCTGCTCTTGCCGCCTTTCCGCGGTCCGCCCGCGCTGGCCGGATTTCTCTCGTCCGCCAACATCTAAATTCCCGGCGCCCGCTCCGGCGCCGCCGCACTCCGCCGCGCCGGCCCCGCGCCCTTGGTCCTGATCGCCACCGTGGCGCTCGCCCGCGCGATGTCCACCACCGGAGCCGTGACCCCCGACTTTTCCCCCAGCACGTAATTCAGCAGGAACTGGTCGATCTTCCGGTAGTGCAGCACCGCAGTGATCACGTATTCTCCGGGCCGCCCCTTCGGCGCAACCTCGAATTTCTTTGTCTCGTCCAGCTCCCCGGATTTCCCGGCGCGCGCCGCCGCCGAAACACTCGAGGGACACGCCGCCTGATACTCCACCGTGTCGGAGTAGCCCGGAAACAACGAACGCCGGTACCGCACACCGACCATTTCCCACAGATTGTGGCGGTCGATCAGGTTCCCGTACTGGTCCACCGGCTCGGCCTTGAACAGGAATGTGCCGGGCTCGATGAAGTGCTTCTCGTTGCGCCGGCCCGAGGCGAAGATCACCTTCCCGCCCTCATCCACCACGCTGATCTCCACCCAGCTTTGAATCAGATCGAGCGGTCCGGTCGGAAAATCGTGCCCCACCTTGTTCGACGTCAATATCAGGCGGATCGGGATCTTCTCGCCCGGCGCCGCTTCCCCGGGCGCCTCGATCCGCATCTTCACCACCGGCCCCTCGGCCCATTTGTCCCGGATCTCGGGAATCGCAATCTTCCCCTGCAGCCACTCCTCGGTGAGCGCCGTCTGGCGCGCGGCGCCGTCCAGATGCAGCATGTTGGGCATCATGCTGTTGGCCGCCAGAAAGCGATGGCTGCGGTGCTTGCCGTCGTCAATCCTGCGATTGTAATCGCTCGTATCGCCCGCCGCCGGGTCGTGCGAAGCCACCAGCGGCATGTGGCACTCCCGGCACTCCACCGTGTGCGCCGCGTCGCCTTTATGGTTCCAGTGACTGGCTTTCCAGTTGTCGTACTGGTTCTGAAGCTGCACCCAACCGACGCGGTTCACCTCCTGATCGATGAACTGCTTGTGGCATGCCGCGCAGTACTCCGGCGCTTTGTACATCCGTTTGCTCAGCTTCAGGTGCTCGGCCGGATAGGAACGGATCAGGAAATCCCGCGCCACGCGCCCCACCCCCGTCGTGCTCCACTGCCACAGGTATTGCCGCGGCTGCACCACGGTGAAGTTCGCGTTGCCCTGAATGTCCGTCTTCTGAACCGAGTGGCACACCAGGCACGAGATGCCTTCGTTGTACCCCTCCAGCCCGGTCAGCTTCTCGACGAAAATATTCTTCGTTCCCGAGAACAGCGAAATCGGATCGTGGCATCCTCCGCAATACCGCGTCGACTCCGCCCCGTTCTGTTTCGCCATCACCGTCTGAATGCCCTGAAAGATCGGGTCCATCGCCGCGTACCGGTGCGCGCTCGGCTTCCACTCCTCGACAATCTCGCTGTGACACCCGGCCGTCCCGCAGCTCATCGAGCCGGCCAGCGACCGCGCGTCGAATGCCCCGCCGGTCGAGGTTCGCGCCAGGCTGGGAGCGAATGGCCGCCCCTTCCCATGCAAATAGCTGTAGTCTTTCGGAAATCGGTTCACATACCGCGTCCCGGGAAAGGCCACCGCCAGCAGCGCCGTCACAGCCAGCCCCGCGCCCGCAACCGCCGCGGCCTGGCGCAGGAACGCTCCCATCGCCCCCGGCGCCGCCGATCTCCTCGCGCGCACCGCCGCCAGCACGATGTGCGCCCCCACTCCCCCCAGAAGCGCGAACGTCGAGATCATGTGCGTGTTCCGCCAGATCTCCGATGTCCGTATCCCCGCCAGCGCCTCGAAGGTCACCACCACGCCGGAAACGCAACACACCGCCAGCGCCGCCGCCGTCACGTAGCCCAGCAGCAGCACGTCGGAAAACGCCTGCCTCCGATAGTCCAGCCAGTGCGCCGCGCAGTACCAGCACAGCGGCGCCAGCATCGCCACGCCCGCCAGCGTGTGCACCAGCACCCCCCACTCCACCGCCGCGTGGAACGGCCCGAATGTTACCGCCAGCCCGGTGACCGCTTCCAGCGCCAGCAGGCCCATGGTGATTCGGGCCCACAAGGACAGCCACCCGGTTCGAACCGGGCGAATGGAATTCCCTTTGTTCGGCAATGCACGCCCCCTGAGCGCTTGATTCTGACTTGCGACCTTACCCGCCTGAAGTTACTCATCAACAAATATAGCCATCACTTACTTTTGTCAAGTGATGTAAATGTACTAGTAAGTCCCGTGTAATTCAGAAACAACCGCCCCTCCCGGCGGCCCTCCACCCCCCGCGGAGCGGACTCTCCGACGCCGTCCCGTCCGCCCGCGGTATATACTGTCGGCGGTGTCCATGAAAACCGACTCCGGCTCCCCTCAGCCCTCCCTCAGCCGCCGCCGCTGGCTCGCCTCCTCCGTCGCCGCCGCCCTCGCCCCTTCCGCCCTGCGCGCCCAGGCCCCGCGCGACTGGTCCGGCCACAGCCCCATCCGTTACCCCGACCCCGACGTCGTCGCCCTCGACCCGTCCTTCGACAAATACCGCATCAAGAACGCCGTTATCGAACGCCTCGCCACCGGCATGCGCTGGGCCGAAGGCCCCGCCTGGAATGGCGCCGGCGGCTATCTCGTCTGGAGCGACATCCCCAACAACCGCCAGATGCGGTGGCTCGAAGAGGACGGCCACGTCAGCGTCCTCCGCCGGCCCGCCGGCAACTCCAACGGCAACACCTTCGACTTCCACGGCCGCCAGCTCTCCTGCGAGCACCTCAACCGCCGCGTCGTCCGCTACGAGCAGACCGGCGCCGTCACCGTCATCGCCGACCATTTCGAAGGCAAGCCCTTCAACGCCCCCAACGACATCGTCGTCCACCCCGACGGCGGCATCTGGTTCTCCGACCCCGGCTACGGTTCCCTCTCGCTCTATGAAGGCGCGCCCCACCCCTTCGAGCTCAAGGAAGCCGTCTACCGCGTCGATGCCGCCACCGGCGCCATCGCCAAGGTCGCCGACGATCTCTACAAACCCAACGGCCTCTGCTTCTCCCCCGACTACAAGCTCCTCTACATCTGCGACACCGGCGCCACTCACAACCCCGCCGCCCCCAAAGTGATCCGCGTCTACGACGTCGTCAACCAGACCTCGCTCCGCAACGGCCGCCTCTTCGTCTCCACCGTCTGGCCCGGCAAAGGCGACGGCCTCGCCGACGGCATCCGCGCCGACACCGACGGCAACATCTGGGCCGGCTGCGGCTGGTCCGGCCCCGGCTACGACGGAGTCCACGTCTTCAGCCCCGCCGGCCAGCGCATCGGCGCCATCTTCCTCCCCGAAATCCCCGCCAATCTCTGTTTCGGAGGCACCCGCCGCAACCGCCTCTTCATCGCCGCCAGCCAGTCCCTCTATTCCCTCTACGTCGAGGCCACCGCCGCCCACATCGCCTGAGCCGGCCGGACCTCCAGCGACCTCACGCGCATGAGAGCTTCTCTGGCGGGCTGACCGAAGAGGGTACAATTTAGGCGTGCACAACGAGTTCACCGCGATCATCGAGCGGGACGGACCTTGGTACGTCGCCTATTGCGCCGAAGTCCCCGGCGCCAACGGCCAAGGCAAATCTCGGGAAGAATGCCTCACGAGCCTCCGCGAAGCGATCACCCTCATCCTCGAACACCGGCGCGAAGAATCCTTGCGCGCACTCCCTCCCGACGCGAAGCAGGAACTCGTCATCCTCGGATGAAGCGGGAGCGCCTGCTGCGGCACCTTCGCCGATATGGCTGCGTCCTGCGCAGAGAGGGCAAAGAGCACACCCTCTGGGAAAATCCACGGACTGGCCACGCCGAAGCGCTGCCTCGTCACGCCGAAATCTCAAACCTGCTCGCAAAAAAGATTTGCGTCAATCTCTCAATTCCTCGTCCCCCGGGATAGGGTGCCACCGCCGCCCACATCGCCAGATCCGGCCTCACAGCATCACCAACCCGCGCCGGATCCCCGTCGTCACCGCCTCCGTCCGGCTCCCAGCTTGCTCAATATCGACGCCACGTGAAACTTCACCGTGTGCTCGGAGATCCCCAGCCTCCAGGCGATCGTCTTGTTCGCCGCCCCCTCGGCCCGTCTCCTGCACCCGCCCTTCGCCCCACACCCCGCGCGCACACCGGCCGTTCGGGCAGGTCCGGCACCGGCAAAACGGCTATTCTTGTCCCCTCACCCCTACCAGTTGGTCACCGATCCGTCCGGCCTCTCCCAGATCGGCGTCACACGGTACCGGTCCTTCTCCGTGATCTCCGCCGCCAACGTGAGCGGCTTTACGTCCAGCGTCACCCCCAGCCCCGGCCTCTTGTTCGGGTACATTTTCCCCGCGCGGAAATCGAAGCACTCCGGCAAATGCGCCGGCGCTTTCGGCCCCGTCCCGGTCACCTCCATCAGCGCCGGCCCGCTGAACGCGCCGCAGGCGTGCACCAGCGCCGCCTCGGCCAGCGGCCCGGTGAAGTGCGGGATCAGCCCCACGTAATGCGTCTCGCACAACGCCGCGATCTTCATGAACTCCGTGATCCCGCCCGTGTTCGGCAGCGTCATCCGCGAATAGTCGATGAGCTGGTTCTCAATCAGCTCGTTCACGTCCCAGATCGAGCCGAACTGCTCGCCCACCGCGATCGGCACTTTCACTTTCTGCCGCAGCTCCCGGTACACGCCCGGGTTTTCGCTCCGAACCAGGTCCTCGGCAAAGTACGGCTCCAGCGGCTCGATCAGCGTGCTCAGCCGTACCGCGTCCGTCGGGTCCAGCCGCGTGTGATAGTCGAGCGACCAGTCCCCGTCCTTGCCCACGCCCTCGCGGATCTCCACGCACTGCTCGTACGTCTTCCGCACAATCTTGTGCGACTGGAACGCCTCGCCCGCGTCCGGATCCGCAACCGACGAACGGTACGCCCGGAACCCCGCCTCCATGCACGCCCGCGCCGTCTCCTTCAAACTCCCCTGCCTCGGAAACCCCGTCGAGTAGCACTCCACATGGCTCCGCGACAATCCTCCCAACAGCTCATAAACCGGAACGCCCAGCGCCTTCCCCTTGATGTCCCATAGCGCCAGATCGATCGCCCCGATCGCGTCCAGCTTCTCCCGCCCCGCCGGATAAAAATATCCCCGGTACAGAATCTGCCACAGCCGGTCGATCCGCCCCGGGTCCTCGCCCACAATCATCTGCGCGCACTGCTCCACCGTGTCCTTCGAGCCGCCCTCGCCGATCCCCGTGATCCCGGCGTCGGTCTCAATCGTCACGATGTGCGCGCTCTGGTTGAAGATCGGCCGCGACTCCGGGTTGTGATAAAAGCGGACCCGCGTGATCTTCATCGGCGCCGCCGCCCGCGCCTTCGCCGCCAGCCCCGCCAGCGGCGCCGCCGCCATCTTCAACACGCCCCGCCGGCTCATCTCATTCGCCATCGCGTCCTCCTCGTCTCACTCCGCCCGCTCCGCCTCCAGGCTCCGCCACAAATACCAGCAGGCCACCGAACGCCACGGCCGCCACCGCGCCGCCACTTTCTCCATCCGCGCCGGCTTGGGCAACTGCCGCATCCGGTAATGCTTCTTCATCGCCATCCGGATCCCCAGGTCCCCCACCGGCAGCACGTCCGGCCTCTTCAGCGTGAACATCAGAAACATGTGCGCCGTCCACACGCCCACGCCCTTCACCCGCGTCAGATGCTCGATCACCGCCTCATCGTCCAGCCCCTCGAGACAGGCGAAATCCACCTCGCCCGACAGAGTGCACTCCGCCAGGTGCCGCAGGTATTTCGTCTTCTGCCCCGACAGCCCGCAGGCGCGCAGCCGCTCCGGCTCCAGCCCCATTACGCCCTCCGGCGTAATCCGCCCCTCCGGCATCGCCGCCGCCACACGCGCCTCGATCGCCGCCGCCACGCGCCCGCTCAATTGCTGATAAACGATCGAACTCGCCAGGCTCGCAAAACTGGGATCATAATATTGCATGCGGCACGGTCCGACCGTTTCGATCATCCCCGCCAGCACCGGGTCCGCGGCCTTCAAATGCTCTATGGCTTTCCTCATGGAACGTTACCGCTCAACAGCGCATCTATCCTACCAACACATGCGCCGTTTCGCCGTCCCCGCCCTCGTGGCCGCCCTCGCCGCCGCCGCGCTCCTCTTCGCCCAGGAAGAGCCCACCATTAAAGTCCAGGTCGACCTGGTCAACGTCTTCTTCAGCGTCCACACCAAAAAAGGCGCCCTCATCGGCAATCTCGCCAAGGACGACTTCACCATTTTCGAAGACGGCAAGCAGCAGGACATCAAATATTTCACCAAGGAATCTGATCTCCCTCTCACCCTCGGCCTGCTGATCGATGTCAGCCGCAGCCAGATGAATCTGATCGGCATCGAGCAGTCCGCCGCCAGCCAGTTCTTCGATCAGGTCATCCGCCCCAAGGACCTCGCCTTCGTCATCAGCTTCGGCGCCGACGCCGACCTCCTTCAGGACTACACCAGCTCCCACAAGCTCCTCCAGCACGCCCTCGCCGACCTCAAAGTGAACAGCGGCGTCAGCGGCCTCCAGCCCGGCCCCGTCCCCACGGCCAGCAGCCCCCGCGGCACCATTCTCTACGACGCCGTCTACCTCGCCGCCGACCAGCAGCTTCACGGCCAGGTCGGCCGCAAAGCGCTCGTCCTCATCACCGACGGCGACGACCAGGGCAGCCGCTACTCCGTCACCCAGGCCATCGAGGCCGCCCAGCGCGCCGACGCCATCGTCTACAGCATCTACTACGTCGACCACTCCTTCTACGCTTCCGGCGGCTTCGGCCTCACCTTCGGCGGCTCCGGCGAAGGCGTCCTCCGCCGCATCTCGGAGGAAACCGGCGGCCGCGTCTTCAAGGTCGATTCCAAACATTCCCTCCACGACGTCTTCACCGAGCTTCAGGAGGAAATGCGCACCCAGTACGCCATCGCCTACCTGCCCACCAACGCCGCCAAAGACGGCTCCTTCCGGCGCATCGAGATCCGCACCAACAACAAGGACTACCGCGTCCAGGCCCGCCGCGGCTATTACGCCACCGCCTCGGCCAACTGAGCCCACGCCGCGGGCTCAGATCGCCAGCGCCCGCATCCTCTCCGCCATCTCCTCGGGCCTGGTATCGTTCAGGAACGTCCCGTTCCCCGTCTCCACCGCCGCCAGATATTTCAGCTTCGTCGCGCTCCGCTGCACCGGCAGAAACTCGACGTGAAAATGAAATCCCGCCGCTCCCTTCGCCGGCGCCTGCCGGATCAGCATCATCAGCGGCATTAGAAATCCGTACAGCGCGTCGTACTTCTTCCGCACCACGCTCAGCATCGCCGCAAACTCCCCCGTCTCCTCGTCCGTCATATCGGCGAGCGAGCCAAAATGCCGCCGCGAGTAAATGTGAATTTCCGAAGGAAACCGCCCGAAAAACGGCAAAAACGCCGTGAACCCGCCGTTCGCCGCCAGCACCCTCCGCCCGTCCTCCGTCTCTTCCCGCAGGATCCGGCAGTACAGGCACTCCCCGTGTTCCTTCCAGTGCGCCGCCGCCGATTCCAGCTCCCGCGCCACCAGCGGCGGCAAAAACGGAAACGAGTAAATCTGCCCGTGCGGATGCGGCATCGTCACCCCGATCGCCACCCCGCAGTTCTCAAACGCCGACACGTACGCCACATCCTCCCGCGCCATCAACTCCGCGCTCCGCCTCCTCCACAGCCCGATCACCTTCCCCCACTGCTCCACCGTCAGCGCCGACGGCGCCAGGTTGTGGTCCGGCGAATACAGCACCACGTCGCACGAACCCCGCGCCCCCGTCACCCCGTTCAACTCCTCCACCGGCTCAAACGGCGCCGACTCCTGGGTGAACGCCGCGAAATCGTTCGGGTACAAAAAAACGTCGTACTGATCCGGCACCCTCCCCGAGCCCGGACAAAACGGGCACCAGTCCTGCGGCATCTGCGGACGGTTCTGCCGGTGCGCCGATACCGCCACCCACTGCCGCAGCAGCGGATGCCATCTCAACTGCGATGCGTCTTCGCTCATCTGCTCATCTCCTCCAGTCCGCTCCCTCCGCCAGCATGTACCCCATCACCGCCAGCGCCGCCACCGCCATCCGGAAATCCCTCCGGTCCACTTTGTCCAATGTATCGGCCGGCGAATGATGCCAGTCGAAATAATGCGTCCCCACGGTCCGCAGCCCCAGCCCCGGCACCCCGTCTCCCATCAGAGGCGCAATGTCGGCCCCGCCTCCGCCCCGTACGATCGCGTCCGCCCCAATCCGGTTCAGCGCCGCCGCATACCCCCGCACTTTCGCCCTCTGCTCCCTTGTCCCGCTAAACCCGAACCCGATCGGCCGCTCCGCCCCGCCGTCCATCTCGATCGCCGCCACCTGCCGCCCGATCCCGTCCCCCACCCACTCCCGGTACGCCCGCGCCCCCGCCCCGCCGTTCTCTTCGTTGGTGAACATCACCACCCGCAGCGTCCGCCTCGGCCTCCGCTTCATCTTCGCGATCAGCTCCGCCGCCTCCAGCGCCGCCGTCACCCCCGCCCCGTCGTCCTGCGCCCCCTCGCCCACATCCCACGAATCCAGATGCCCCCCGATCACCACCACTTCCTCCGGCCTCTCCCGCCCCCGCACCTCGCCCACCACATCGGCCGAATCCGCCGGCTCCAGCGTCCGCGCCCCCATCTCCAGATGCACCCTCACCTCGCCCGCCTCGCTCAGCCGCTCCATCATCGCCGCGTCCTCCACCGTCACCGCCGCCGCCGGAATCCTCCGCACTCCCGCCTCATACTCCATCGCCCCCGTGTGCGCGCTCTCCAGGCTCACCGGCGTCACCGACCGCACCAGCGCCGCCACCGCTCCCAACTCCGCCGCCCTCGACGCCCCCTCCACCCGGTACCCCACCGTCTTCCCGTACCCCTCGTACGGCTCGTTGTACAGCACCATCTTCCCCTCGATCCCTGCCCGCCCCAGCTTCTTCAACTCCTCAAAATTCCTCACCACGGCAACCGGCGCCGTGATCCCCCCCTCCGGCGTCCCCACGCTCCCACCCAGCCCCAGCACCGTCAACTCCCGCTGCACCGGCCCCACAATCGCGCCCCGCTCCCGCCCCCGCTCCCAGTGCGGCACCTTCACCGGAATCGCCGTCA
>DAIDHC010000219.1 GCA_027452065.1 Bryobacterales bacterium | reverse complement strand
GGGCGCGGCTGGGGACGGGTCTGCGGCGTGGCGGCGGGCGGAGGCGCTTGGCCGCGCTGTGGCGCTCCCGTTACAACGCGCACGCGCTGCTGCTGGGGCGGGGCACCGCTTCCCGCCTGCCTGAGGGTGGCGGGCGCGGGCGCACGGCCTGGGCGCTGCGCTTGCGCCTCCTGCTGGCGAGAGAAGGGGACGGGCGGAGGCGGCGGAGCGGTGCGCGCAACCACTTGCCGATTGAAGACTCCGGCCGGCGGTTGGGAGACACTGCCGCCTGCACGGCCACCTTGAACGCCGAGGACGGCGGACCTTTGCGGCGCTACCGCCGGAGTCGTCATCGGTCTTAATGTGCGGGCCTGACTCTGCGGCACTGCGACGGCAGTCCGGGAGACCGACCCTCCGGAGGCGAAAGCCGTGCGCGGAACGGCGGTGAGCGCGCCAGGAACATTCTGGTTGGCGTAGCGAATGTTGTTGACTGTGGTGCTGTTGTTTACGTAGGTGTTGTTGTAAACGTTGGTAATGTTCACGTTCCGGTTGATGACCGTGTTGTTGATGTTGACCCGGTTGAAGTAGCCGCGGCTGGCGTAATAAGCGGGAATGAAGGGCTCACCGAAGCCCAGCGGGAACCAGCCCACGCCGCCGCCGATACCGAACGAAAGGCCGATGCCAAAGTTCGGGCCGCCGATCCAGGCGACCATCGCGGGGGCGAAGACCGGCGCCATGGCAAGCGGTCCGGGACACCATCCCCAAGCGCCGCCGATGAATCCCCAGCGGCCGTAGTGAAAGGGCGCGAACCCCCAGGGGGCGTCGTCCACCCAGGTCCAGCCCCAGGGGAAGATCCAGACCCAGTGCCCGAAGCGGTAAGGCGCCCAGCCCGCGGCGACACCCATCGGCATCCACATGGGCCCATAGCCGGGCTGAACCACCCAGGTGCCGTAGCTGTCGAGATCCTCATATCCGGTGACGTCGGAGGATACGTAGCGCGCCGAAAGGGGATGGTCCTCGCGGTGGTCGCGATCCAGGCACCAGTTGTCCCAATCGTCTGGACCGTGTGCGGGCTGCAACTGATAGTTGATCTGCTGGTCGCCGGTGACCATTGCCTGCTGGCGCGGCGGGAGCGAGAAGGCCTGTCCGCCTCCGGTGACCTCGCCCTGTCCGGCCCAGGAGGTGACGGTTGTGGTTTGCGTGTCGGGATTCGCATCGATCCGGTAGGAGCCCGGCCGGAGGACGCTGAATGCCATGTTGGGCGTGTCGATTTCGATGTTCTCGCCATCGCCGAGGCGCCGGACGCGGATGCTGAGGGTGCCTTCGGTGACGCTGAGCTGGACAGTGTGGTCGTCGAGGTTGAGAATCTGAAACGCGGTGTTGGAGCCGAGGCGAATGGCGGTGGAGCCGACGTGCATCTCGACCCGAGCGCCATCGCTAACCCAGAGATGATCGCCATTGGTGAGGGGCCGGTTGATGGCCGCATCGACCCAATCGGTTACGCCGGCGGGCTGAAACGAGACCGGCCCGGTGACAAAATTCAGCCGCGCCGCGCGGCCGGGCGGATCGTCCTGCGCGGCCAGCAAGGCCGCTGCAGCCGCCGTGATCAGGATTGCTCGAAGTGTCGCGCCCATCTTCCCTCCCAGTTCACTAAACGCGGAGATCGGCTCCGTGATTTCGTCCGGTGACATTAAAGTCCTTGCACCTTTCCGGCCATCGCCGGAACGGGACCGTTGCCGATATAATCTCGGGACATGGGTAAGGCACTGCTGGCGTTCAGTTTGTCCCTCGCGGTAGCGGCCGCGGCGGTGAGGATCGAGAAAACGGACTATCACGGCTGGAAGAACACGTACCGCATTACGAACGGGACCGTGGAGCTTATGGTGGTGACCGATGTGGGTCCCCGGATTCTGTCGTACCGCTTCTCTGGCGGCCGGAACATTTTTAAGGAGTCTGAGAATCAGTTGGGCAAGAGCGGGGAGCGGACCTGGCAGGGCCGGGGAGGGCACCGGCTTTGGGTTGCGCCGGAGAAGGTGCCGGACACCTACGCGTTGGATAACGCGCCGGTGGAGGCGGAAGTGCGCGGTGACGCGCTGATTGTGACGGAAGCGGTGGAAAAGGAGACCGGGATGCGCAAACGGATGGTGATCCGAATGGCGCTCTCGGGAACCGGCGTTACGATCGAGCACGAGATCACGAATCAATCGGGCAAGCCGAGGCTGATGGCGCCATGGGCGCTGACTCAAATGGCGCCGGGGGGCGTGGGCATTCTGGGCTTTCCGGCGCGGCGGAGCCACCGCGAGTCGCTGGCGCCAACGAACCCGCTGACGATGTGGGGCTACACGGACTTCACAGATCCGCGATGGAAAATTCTGAAAAAATACTTGATCCTGCGGCAGGATCCGAAAGTGCCGTTGGCCCAGAAGGCGGGAGTTTTCAACCCGGCGACGTTTGCCGCGTACCTTCTGGGAACGGATCTGTTCATCAAAAGGACCCAGGCTGACCCGTCGAAAACGTATCCGGACTTCGGCTGCTCGGTGGAGGCGTACGCGGATGCCGGAATCGAGGAACTGGAGACGATGGGACCGATAGTGACGCTCGATCCCGATGCGACCGTGGAACACACTGAGACCTGGAGTCTCCACCCGGGCGTGAGTATTTCCGAGTGGACGGACGAAGCCCTGGACCGCGTGCTCGTTCCACTGCTGCAATGATGGCGGAGCCCGAAGCCACAAACGGGTCGAGTCCGACGCGCCTTGGGCCGCATCACTTATGGATAGGATGAAATTATGAGGCACTTGACGACGCTGATCGTAGCTGGTTTGCTCTCGGCCGGGGCAATGTGGGGCCAGTATAAGGCAGAACCCGGTGGCGCGCCCCCGAGCGAACTTGCCGGGCCGATCCGGAGCGCCATGCAGGCGCAGGGAGCCAAAATCACCGGCAATGGCGTGACGCTGGAGGTGTGGTTCTGCTCGGCCGAGCCGACTGGGCCAAAGTCGAGCGAATCGGACGTGACGCTTCCCAATATTCCGCAGGGTGCCTTGGTAGGGGCAATCCGGGTGGCGGGCAATTACACGGACCGCCGCGGACAGACGATCAAGCCGGGAGTCTACACGCTCCGGTACAGCAACTATCCGGTGAACGGAGACCATCAGGGAGTGGCGCCGCAGCGTGACTTTCTACTGATGGTGCCGGCGGCGAACGACTCCGATGCCGCGGCGACGCCGGGCTTCGACGCCCTGGTTGGGATGAGCAAGAAGGCTTCCGGAACGCCGCATCCGGCGGTGTTGAGCTTTTACAAATCCGACGACGGAACCAAGCCCGGCCTGGACAAGGCGGGAGAGACCGACTGGGTGCTGACGGGGAGTCTTGGCAAGGACACGGTGTCGTTGATTGTCTTCGGTACGGTGACCAGCTAAGGCGGTCCGCCGCGCCGGCGATGATATCCTGTAGGACACCGGACGATTCAGCAAGGGCGCCAGAGCCCGCGGTGTCATGTCCATGCCCGAGTTACGCTACAGCACGCCCCACGGCATCACGGTCACGCGCAAGACGTCGGAGGTGCGCTACGACCGCGGCCTGGCCGGTCTTTGCAGGAAACTGGACTCGCGGCGGGGCATCTATCTGTCGTCAGGCTACGAATATCCGGAGCGGTATTCGCGTTGGGACATCGCCTCGATCTGCCCTCCGCTGGAGATCATCGCCGCCGGGCACAGCGTCGAATTTCGTCCCTTGAACCGGCGCGGCGAGGCGCTGAACCGGATGTTGAGCCCGGTGTTCGAGGGGCAGCCGTACTGGGAATCGTTCGAGACGGCCGGGGGAATGCTGCGAGGCCAACTCAAGCCACACGCGGGGATGTTCCCCGAGGAGCAGCGAAGCAAGCAGCCGTCGGCGTTTTCGGTTCTGCGGCAGATGATCGGGGAGTTTCATCATCCCTCCGATGGGCGTCTGGCCCTGATCGGGGCGTTCGGCTACGACCTGCTGTTCCAGTTCGACCCGATTGAGTTGAAGCTGCCGCGCGAGGGAACGAAGGATCTTCATCTCTTCCTCTGCGACGACACCTACTACATGGACCGCAAGAAGGAACGGATCGAGAGGGTCCGCTACGACTTCGAGCGGGACGGTGTTTCGACGGCGGGGCTCAAACGGGACGGCAAGGCGATTCGCAAGCCGGTGAAGCGCGAGGCGTCGCCGATCGTCTCCGACCACCAGCCTGAGGAGTACATGGCGGGCGTGGAGGTGGTGCGCGAAGGGATGCGCAAGGGTGACTATTACGAGGTTGTCCTCAGGCAGACTTTCAGCGCCAGCTATGACGGAAGCCCGTCCGAGTTGTTCGGCCGGATACAGCGCGCCAGTCCGAGCCCGTACGAATTTCTGCTGCAGTTCGGCGAGGAGCAACTGATCGGTGCGTCACCGGAAATGTTTGTCCGCGTGGAAGGCAACCGGGTGGAAACCTGCCCGATCGCGGGCACGGCAAGGCGCACCGGAGATCCTCTGCGGGACGCGGACAGCATTCGCGATCTGCTGGACTCGGTGAAGGACGAATCCGAGTTGACGATGTGCAGCGACGTGGACCGCAACGACAAGAGCCGCGTGTGCGTTCCCGGGTCGGTGAAGGTGATCGGCCGGCGTTTGATTGAGTCTTACGCCGGCTTGTTTCATACCGTGGATCACGTGGAGGGGACGCTGGCTCCGGGCTTCGACTCGCTCGACGCTTTTCTAACGCACATGTGGGCGGTGACGGTGGTGGGTGCACCGAAGAAGGCGGCGGCGCAGGCGATCGAAAATCTGGAAAAAGATGCCCGGCGGTGGTACGGCGGCGCGATCGGCGTGCTGTCGCTCAACGGCGATATCAACACCGGGATTCTGATCCGGACGGTTCATCTGAAAGACTCCGTGGCGCGGTATTCCGCGGGTGCGACGCTGCTGTACGACTCGGTTCCGGAACTCGAAGAGCAGGAGACGCGGCTCAAGGCCACCGGGTTCTTCCGCAGCCTTCGACCGGCTGAGCGAGCTGAGGAAAAGACGGAAGCATCGCATCGGGGCGTGGGCGTAAAGCTGCTTCTGATCGACAACGACGACTGCTTCATCCACACGTTGGGCAACTACGCGCGCCAGACGGGCGCCGAAGTGGTGACCTATCGCGCCGGCCTGCCACATGAGAAGATCTTCGAGATTGCGCCGAGTCTGATCCTGATATCTCCGGGCCCGGGCCGGCCTGAGGATTTCGGCGTTCCCGACCTGGTGCGGTTTGCCGCGCGGGAGGGCATTCCGGTGTTTGGGGTGTGCCTCGGTTTGCAAGGAATTGTCGAGGCGTTCGGCGGGACGCTCGGGGTGCTGGACTATCCCATGCACGGGAAAGCCTCGCTCGTGCTGCACCGGGGAGCGGGAGTGTTCGAGGGTCTGCCGGAAAAGTTTCGCGTCGGACGATACCATTCGCTTTTCGCTCAGCGCGAGACCTTGCCGGCGTGCCTGGAAGTAACGGCGGAGAGCGAAGACGGCATCATCATGGGCGTGCGCCATCGAGAGCTGCCGATCGAAGCGGTGCAGTTTCATCCCGAGTCGATTCTCACGCTGGAAGGCAACTGCGGATTAAAGCTCGTCGAAAACGCCGTGGCGCGGCTATCGGCGGCAGCGGCGGGCTGAGAGGCATGCCGTCCGCCATTGTGATGGGCGGTGGCCTTGCCGGGATGGCGGCCGCCGCGGCGCTCGGGGAGGCCGGTTTTGAAGTGGAGCTTCTCGAAAGCCGCCCATTTCTGGGAGGCCGGGCGACTTCGTACACTCTGCCGGGCGACAACGAAGCCATCGACAACTGCCAGCACATCCTGCTTCGCTGCTGTGTGAACCTGTTGGATTTTTATAGACGGCTCGGCGTGCGGGATCGCATCCGGTTTTATCGGGAAATCTATTTCCTGGAGCCCGGCGGCCGGAAGTCGACGTTCCGCGCCGGGAAATTGCCGGCGCCGCTCCATTTCACGGAAAGTTTTCTCCGGATGCGATGCCTGAGCTGGGGCGATCGCGTGGGCATCGCGCGGGCTTTGCTCGCACTGCGGCGCGAGCGCACTCGCAGAACTGACCTCGACCGGATCACAATGCTCGACTGGCTTCACGAGAAAGGGCAGACCCCGCGAGCCATCTCGCGATTCTGGAACCAGGTGCTGGTGAGCGCCATAAACGAGGACTTGGACCGGATGGCGGCGCTCCACGGATTTCAGGTCTTCTGGCTGGGCTTTCTCGCCCGCGCGGACGCCTATGAAATGGGAGTGCCGGCGGTACCGCTCGGCGCGCTGTACGACTCGAGCGCCTGGGAGCGCTTCGGCAACGTGCGGCTGAACCTGCGCAGCTCCGTTGAGGGAGTCGAGATCGAAGACGGTCGCGTGAGCGCGGCGATAGTGCGTGGCGAGCGGCGCCGGGCGGACTATTTCATCTGCTGTCTTCCGTTCGAGCGTGTTTCCTCCATCCTCCCGCAGCTTTCTCTGCGCCTGGACGCGTTCTCTCATTCGCCGATTACCGGAATTCACCTGTGGTTTGACCGGCCGGTCACGACGCTGCCCCACGCCACGCTGCTCGACCGGACGATCCAGTGGATGTTCAACAAAGATGCCGGGCGCTATCTGCAGATCGTGGTCAGCGCCTCGCGGAGCCTCGTGGATCTGAGCCGGCAACAGGTGATTGATTTGACGCTCCACGAACTGGCGGAGTTCTTCCCGGCTGTCAAAGAAGCGCGGCTGGAACAGGCGCATGTGGTGAAGGAAGTGCGCGCGACGTTTTCGGCGGCCCCGGGCCTGGAGACGCTGCGGCCCGCCAGCCGCACCGCAATTCCGAATCTCTTTCTGGCCGGCGACTGGACGAGGTCGGGTTGGCCGGCCACGATGGAGGGAGCGGTTCGGAGCGGGTATCTGGCCGCCGAGGCGGTGACCGAGGCCGCGGGCGCGCGAGGAAGGTTTCTGCTCCCCGATATCGCCTGAACGACGGCCGCGGAATCCTGAACATTACTCATCCGGCCCGCAATCGCGGCTAAACGGCGCGGCCGGATTGGGCCTTTCGCCGGCCAACAGGGGCGGCGGGGAGGAGCGATGGGGTTTTGATATTCTGAATGGACTTGTGAGCACCCCACATCGTCCTTTCGTACCCGAGAGCGCGAAAATGCCGGAGTTTACGCTTCGCGCGCTGTTGCTGGGATTGGTCATGACCGTCGTGCTGGGTGCGGCAAACGCCTACCTGGGATTGAGGGCGGGCATGACGATTGCCGCCACTTACCCGGCGGCCGTGATCGGCATGGCGGTGCTCCGGCTGTGGAAGGGGTCGGTGCTCGAGGAGAACATCGCCCGGACGGCGGGCTCGATCGGCGAGTCCGTGGCGGCCGGGGCGGTGTTCACGCTGCCGGCTTTTTTGATCGCCCGTTCCTGGCCGTCGTTTGAGCCCAAGGACGCCTACTGGAAGTCGACGGCGCTGATGGTGGTGGGCAGTACGCTCGGCGTCTTGTTCGTATCGCTGGTGCGGCGGGTTCTGGTGGAAGATCCCACGCTGCCGTTTCCGGAATCGGTGGCGGCGTCGGAGATCCACAAGGCGGGGCGGCGCGGCGCGGAAGCGGCGAAGTATCTCTTCTACAGCATCGGCGTCGGAGGCGTAACGTTTCTTCTGGGGGCGTTCGATCTGTTTTCGCCGGACCGGGACATTCTGTTTCGCATCGGCGCGATCGGAAAGAGCGCCGTGAAGCTGGGAGCGGGGAGGCAAGCCGCGACCGGGGGCGTCAGTCTGTTGTCGGCGCCGACCGTGAGCCCGGCGTATCTCGGCGTGGGATACATCATCGGGCCGGAGCTGGCGGCATTGAATTTTTCAGGAGGCGTGATCGCCTGGGGGCTCCTGGTCCCGATGCTGATCTACTTCCTGGGGCCGCAGTTGAGCGTGTACCTGCCGCCGGGCGCGTCGATGGAAGCATGGCCGGCGCTGGCCAACGATGTCGGACGGTTCATCGTGCGGCCCATCGCCGTCGGAGGCATGCTGGTGGGCGCCGCCTACACTTTGTTCCGCATGCGGAAGAACCTGGCGGCGGGCCTCAAGCGGGCGGTGAAGGAACTCGGTTTGAAGAGCACCGACATCGACAAGCTGAGCCGCACCGAGCGGTACATGACGTCGAAGACGGTGTTCAGCCTGATCGCAGTAGTGTTTGCGGGGATGGTGGCGCTGTACGTGTATATGTCGGGCAACGCTCTGGTGGGAATCGTCGCCGGCGTGGTGATGCTCGTTGTCGGGTTCTTTTTTGCGACGGTGTCGGGCTATCTCGTCGGAATTATCGGGTCGTCGAATAATCCGGTGTCGGGACTGACGCTGTCGACACTGATCATCGCGGCGCTGCTTTTGGTGTCGCTCGGCGTTTCCGGGCCCAGCGGTGTGACCGGAGTGCTGGGTGTGGCGGCGGTGGTGTGCGTGTCGTCTGCCGTGGCGGGCGAACTACTGCAGGACTTCAAGGCCGGTTACATTCTCGGCGGTACGCCGCGCACAATTCAGACGGCGGAGCTGATCGCGGTGGTGGTGGCCAGCGCGGTGATGTATTTTCCGCTGTTCGTTCTGTACGAGGCGAATTTGAAGTCGGGCGGAATCGGATTTGGGGACAAGCAACTTCCGGCGCCGCAGGCGGGCCTGATGGCGACGCTGGCGCAGGGTATCGTCGGCGGAGACATGCCGTGGCCGCTGGTTGTGGCCGGGATGGCGATGGGTATCGCCATGATCATGGTGCGGGTGAAGAGCCCAATGCTGATGGCGGTGGGGATGTATCTGCCGTTCAATACGACGTTCGCTATTTTTGTGGGTGGAGTTTTCCGCTGGGTCACCGACGAGCTCCGGGCGCGGCGAGGACTGAATGAGGCGCAGGGAGCGAGGGTCGAAAACGTCGGCGTACTGACGGCATCGGGGCTGATCGCGGGTGAGGCGCTGATGGGGCTGGTGGTGGCAACAGTCGTGTTTTTCTGGGGGAAATTCCCCGTTTCGCCCCTGCGGACGGGCTCTTGGGGTGGCATAGTGGTGCTGGCGCTGCTCGCGTTGTTGATGATCCGGCTGCCGTTGTCGAAGGCCGGGAGCCCGGACGAGCCGGCTCCGCCGGTGGCGATGATGTAGGGCGGTGGAAAACGTTGGGGGGGAGGCCTTGGTGCGGCACTGAGGCGTAATCTTCTACGATAGTGGTTTGTCCCGCATCATATCCGGAGTCGAACCTTCCCAAATTGCCTGGCCGCAGATCTATCTTGGCGTGGCGCTGACCAGCCTGGGTACGCTGCTGGTCGAATTATCGCTGACCCGGGTGTTTTCGGTTGTCTTTTACTATCACTTCGCGTTTCTGGCCATTTCCATCGCTCTGTTCGGGCTCGGAGTCGGGGGAGTGTTTTCCTACGCCGTGGCGGGTAGCGGGCGGCTGTATGAGCGGCTGGGGCGGCTGGCGCTGCTGCATTCGGCAGCGGTGATCGGCGCGTTGTGTTTTCTCATCTCGCGGAAAGGTTCGCCGGGCGGGTGGGGCCTGGCCGGAGTCTATTTCGCGAGCACCCTACCGTTTTTCTTTTCCGGCGCCATTTTGTCGCTGGTCATCGGGGAGACCGTCGAGCGGGTGGAGAAAGTGTATTTTTTCGATTTGGCGGGGGCGGCGGGTGGTTGTCTGTTGCTATTGCCCCTGCTCAACGCCTTCGGCGGACCGAATACGGTGATGGCGGCGGCGGTGCTCTTCGCGGTCGCCTCGTCGTTGTGGTTCCATCTGGCGGGAAATCATCGGGGCCGGGTTGCCGGAGTGGCGGCGGCGCTGGCGATTGTGGCCCTGATTTCGTACAACGGCAAGGCGCATCTCATCGACATTCACTGGGCCAAAGGGCAACCGCTGCCTAAGGAATGGTTCTCCCAATGGAACGCATTCTCGCGGATTGGGTTGGCGCCGGAGGGCGACAGCGGGCGGATGAGCATCATCATCGACGCGGACGCGGCGACCGGAATACCGTCCTTCGATTGGGATCACTTGACACCGCGGGATTATCAGAGCCTGCTGCGTCAGGGGCCGGGTTTCGTCTACGCGGTGCGGCCGGGCGCTAAGACGCTGGTGATCGGACCGGGCGGCGGATGGGACGTGGCCCGCGCGCTGGCCTCGGGCAGCAAGAACATCACTGGTGTTGAGATCAATCCGATTATCGCCACCACCATCATGCGCCAGCGATTCGCCGGTCTCAGCCATGATCTTTATTTCCGTCCGGAAGTCCACATTGTGGTGGAAGACGGGCGCAGCTTTGTGCGCCGGAGCAGCGATCGTTATCAGGTGCTGCAGGCGACGCTGGTGGACACATGGGCGGCGACGGCGGCGGGCGCTTTCGCTCTCTCGGAAAACAATCTATACACGGCGGACGCCTTCCGCGATTACCTGAGTCACCTGACCGGCGATGGCTTGCTGAGTTTTACACGCTGGGGATTCGACCCGCCTCGTGAGTCGCTCCGGCTACTGGCTCTGGCGCGGACGGCGCTCGATGAATTGGGCCAGCACGAAGCGTGGAGAAACATTGTCGTCGTGCGGGAGGACGCGGCTAAGCTGAAGGGTTGGGGCGCACAGGACACCGTGCTGGTGTTCCGGAACCCGGTTTCCCAGGGGGATCTCGCGCTGGTGCGGCAGGCGCTGGAGCGGGATCATGGATTGCAAGCCCTCTATGTGCCGGGCGATGTGCCCACGAACGCGTTCGGGCGATTCCTGCTGACCGATCGTCCCGAAGAATTTGAAGCCGGCTATCCGTTCGACGTGACGCCAGTGGGCGACGACCGGCCGTTCTTCTTTTATACCGTTCAACCGCGCGACGTCTGGTCGTTTCTTCTGCACGGCGGACAGGAGGCGGCGGATTACAAAATCAATCGGGCGCTGCCGCTATTGTTCGGCTTGGTGGGCATCAGTGTCTTGGCAACGCTGGTAATGATCGGTCTGCCACCGCTGGTGCTGGGAAGCCGACTTCCGGCCGCGCGGGGGGAGCGGGCCGAATTACTATATTTCGTTTTCATCGGGACCGGTTACATCCTGATTCAGGTCGCTCTGATTCAGAAATTTATTCTGCTTCTAGGCCACCCGACGTATGCGTTGACAGTTATTGTTTTCTCGATGCTGTTGTCGAGCGGCGCAGGGAGTTACTGGAGCCGGCGGGTGTTGGGCCCGGGCCTCGGACGGCTGGGGCTGGCGCTGGCGGGAGTGGCTTTATGCGTGAGTGTGCTGGCGTTCTCGGCCTCGCCATTGTCGGAGATCGCCGCAGGCTGGACGCTTGGGGCGAAAATGCTGGTGACGGTGGCGATGATCGCGCCCGCCGGATTTCTAATGGGCATGCCATTTCCCACCGGGCTGGCGCGGCTGGAGGGGAAGCATCCCGAAGCTGTGCGGTGGGCTTGGGCGTTGAACGCGGCCGCCAGCGTCATGGGCTCCGCCGGGGCGATTTTTCTTGCCATTTACATTGGACTGAGAACCACGCTGCTGGTGGGTGGGGCGCTTTATCTGTGCGCGCTTGTGGCATCGCGCCTCGATCAAAAAAACTCCGAGCGAAGTGAGACGCCGTCGAGGCCGGCAGCGGCGGTGGTCTGAAGCGAAGGCGTCGGCTTTGAACGCTATTGTGATTAACTAAGTCACAGAGAAGCCATTGGTTTCGCTGGAAATATGAATTTCTCTCGCATACGTTTCCCTCCTGGCGGCGTCCAGAATGTATGCGACTCTCATTGCTGCTTACTCTCACCAGCCTTGCGCTCCTGGCTCCCTGCGCGGAAGGCCAGAGCGTCAAAGTAAATTGGAGATCCAGGATCGATTTCTCAACTTACAAGACATATGCCTGGAAAGTCTCTCCCCATGAACAAAGGAGTTTTTATCTTCCCTGGGTGCGGCGGGACGTGGACGCGATCCTTCGCAAACAGGGGCTGACACGGGCCGCGGCGGGTGAGAGGCCGGATCTGTATCTGAGTTACCATTTCCTCACTCAGGAAGTAATGGACTCAACGACTACGTCGGATGGCTTCGGATTTGGAGAAGGAGACTGGATGGGCATGGGAGGATACGGGGGGTGGGGTATGGGAATGGGTGACGACATGGGCGGGGGAGACATGATGCAAACCGAAGCCACGCCGAGGTCAATGGGTATCCTTACGCTCGACTTCGCCGATGCCAAGAAGAATGAGTTGATCTGGCGGGGCCAGGCCACGGAGGACTCGGTGTCGAACTCGCAGAAGGGTGATGAAAAACAGGTGCTGAAGTCGGTGGATAAGATGATGAAGCAGTTTCCGCCGAAGAAAAAGTAAGCCGGACGCTTACCAGACGTGACTGGCGATGACGCGGGGGGAAGCGGGGCTCCCGGCGATCACTTTTACGCGCAGGACGAGTTGAAGATTCCTGTGAGGCCAGTCGCGCGGGATGTTTTTGAGAGCGTCGGCGAGAAGGTCGGGGTTGGTAAGCATATCCGACGCCGCCTCGGTGCCGTACTGCGTGATGCCGGAAATTTCAATCAGCGCGGAGTGGGTCTCGAGGTGGAAGACGCGGCTGATCACGGCGAAGTCTTCACTTGTATGCCGGTCAGGTCCCATGTTGGGCAGCGACCACGCGGTCGGCTTGCCGTTGTCGAGAATGACAGCCGGCTGGCGTGATGCGTCGATGAAGTAGCGCAGCTCGTCGCTGATTTCCCGCCAGCGCGTGTAGGAGTAGCCGATGAGAACGGCGGGCGAGGTCCGCAGATCCTGGAAGGAGACTTCGTTCCCGATGCGGATCTGATAGGGATGGCGCATCCGGACGAAAAGGGCGGAGAGACGCGAAGCGGCGATCAGGTCGCCGCCGCCGACGAACTGATCGTTGAGCAGCGTAAAGTCGGATGGTTTGGAAGCCTGGCCGAGCCGGCCGTCGAGTGCGTAGACGGGGACATATGCGGCACAGAGGATGGCTGGGGACGAATTCTGGATGACGGGCGCCCAGAACTCGGTCAACGGCGAAGGAGCCGGGCGGAACGAAAGCCACGCGGCGCCCCCGGCGGCGAGGGCCAGAATCGCGATGGCGACGCTGAGTGCCGTCCTGGGCACCGCGGAGGACGGCGCGGCGGGCAGGGGCGCTTCCGGGGCAGGCATGGCGGGCGTCGCGACGAAATCGGGGACATAGCCACCCGGGGGGAGCTCGATACGAATCTCGTCTTCGCGCCCCTCACCCGCGTAATACTGACTGAGCCGCCGGCGGACTTCACCGGCCTTAACACGGACCGTGGCATCATCGCTGGGGTCGTAGGAAGCCGGCCGGCCAAAGGCCTCAATGCCGATGGTCCGCTCCTTGAGGATCTCGATGCGGCCGAGGAGCGTGTTTTCCACAACGAACTTCAGGAAATCCTGGCAGCGTTTGCTGGCTCGGAACTCCGGACTCTCCAGGACGCGCTGTAACTCGGCACGAATCGCCTCCGGCGAAAGCGTCCGCGAGGCCTCCCCGCGTGCGTCTCGCGCCACTCCCTGCGGGAGCTCGTCAGGCATGCTGCGATCCTTTGGGCACGGAGATTCACCGCAATTTTAGCATGGCGGCATCCGACGTAAGGACTTGATACGCCGAGCGTTCGATTCCGTTCTCAACATGTTGAGAACGGCTCGCGGAAGTCGCAGGTGTTTATATGAATTTCAGAATAGAAATGAGAGCCACTTTCCAAAAGAAATAGATTCCGTCCGGCCCGAGGGCAAGAACGTTTGTTTGTGAGCGAGATCGAAGGATCGTAGGATTGAAAGTTGACTGTATGATGACTGTCATTGCGCGTTTAGATCAAGAAGCATCATAGTGGCTACCTGCTAGGTCGCCGGGCGGCAACGGAAATGGCGACGAAAGGACTTGGCAAATAACTTAGTCCGTTTGCCGTAGGGGCGTGTGCAGTGACAAAGAAACATCGATTCGGAAACAAGCCGTGGCGGCGCTGGAAGCTGTTCACCAGTAAGAAGTTACTGTAAGTTATGAACGTTGTAACAACATTGACGCAGCAGTTTCGGACTGGACAAGTGGACAGAAAGTGGCGCCCAATGTGAAGATAGAGTAACAGTCTCGAGCCGGAACACCGGCAAAAACAGGAGTCTTTTGTATGCAAAAACGATCAGGAATGAGGATTGCGGCCTCAATTACTTTTTGTCTTTTGCTGGCGCTGGTAATGGTCAGCCAGCGAAGCTGGAGTCAAGAAGTTACTGCAACGATCACGGGAAAAATCACCGATCCCTCGGGCGCCCCGGTGGCGAACGCTAAGGTGACGGCGACCGATCGCGACCGTGGTACGACATGGCCGACGGTAACGAGTACAACCGGGGACTACATCCTTCCCCGGCTTCCGGTAGGAACGTACAGCCTGAGGGTGGCGAGCGAGGGCTTTCAGGCGATTAACCAGTCCAATATTCTGCTGGTGCTGAACCAGACGGCCAGGCTGGATTTTCAGTTGAAGATCGGCAACGTCGCGACTTCGGTGGAGGTGTCGGCGGCGCCGCCGATTCTGCAGACTGACACGACGCAGTTGGGCACAATTGTGAACGCGCGGACGAACACGGCCCTCCCGCTGGCGACCCGGAACTACGTGCAGTTGACGTTGCTGGCGCCCGGCGCAGTGGCAACCAATCCATCGTCGTTCACGGGGCCGGAGGCAAGTTTTTCCGGAGGCCGGCCGTACATCAACGGTAACCGAAACGAGGCAAACAACTTCCTGCTGGACGGCATGGACAACAACCAGGTGTCGGAAAACGAAGTGGCCTACACGCCGAGCCCGGACGCCATCGAGGAGTTCAACATGATCACGCAGAACGCCTCGGCCGAATTTGGCAATTTTATGGGCGGGATCGTGAGCGTGAGCACGAAGTCGGGCACCAATGAGTATCACGGAACGCTTTTCGAATTCTTCCGGAACGACAAGCTGAACGCCAACGACTGGGCCAACAACTGGAATGGACTGGCGCGGCCGCTGCTGCGGTGGAATGAGTTTGGCGGCACCTTCGGCGGACCGATCGTCAAGAACAAGCTGTTTGTATTCGGCGACTATCAGGGGTCGCGATTCGACCAACCGGCGACGAGCAGCGCCTTCACGGTGTTGACTGCAGCCGAGCGGACCGGGAATTTCTCGCAGTTGCTTACCCAGGGAACGCAGTTGAACTACCCGGGAACGAAGACCCCGATTCCGGGCAACATCATTCCGCAGAACCTGTTGAGCCCGCAAGCGACGGCGATCATGAGCTCGTCGCTTTATCCGCTGCCGGTCAACGGAAACCTGACGAACAACTCATTCAACACGACACACAGCTATACCAATCAGGATCAGGGCGATATCCGCGTCGACTACGCAGCGACGCAAAACGATCACATTTACGGCCGCTATTCGCAAGCCCACATCCTCCAGCCGACCACCAACAGCATTCCGCTGCTTTACAACAGCCAGAACACGATTCCGTCGTACAACGGCGTTCTGGACTACACCAGGACGTTCAGCCCGTCGTTTGTGAACGACTTGCGGGGTGGCATTAACTACACGCCGATCGTGACCGGTGCGCTGAGCGGTCAGGCGTTTTCGGCGGCAAGCGTGGGTATCCCGGGCGTACCAACGAGCGTACTGCCGGGGTTCTGCTTCACGGCGGGCAACCTCAGCGGAGTCGGTTGCGGATTCGGCAATCCTGAGATTCTGCAGGAGTTCGCCGATACCGTCATCCAGGCCGAGGATACGGCGCTGTGGACGAAGGGGAACCACACAATGCACCTCGGATTCCAGTACTTCCGGCAGCGGATCAACACCTTTTACTCCGGCAACGCCGGCGTTGCGGGCCAGTTCGACTTCTCCGGCCAGTATACGGGCGCGGCGGAAGCCGATTTCATGACCGGCCTGCCGACCGAAGTTCAGGGCGGTATCGCCGGCGGCACGTGGGGCCAGCGAGCCAGTGTCTTCTCGCTGTTTGCGCAGGACGACTGGCGTGTCACTCCGACGCTGACGATCAACTACGGCTTGCGGTACGAGTTGAATACGCCGTGGCAGGAAGTGCATAATCGCCAGGCGAACTTCGGATTACTCAATGGCCAACAATATCTGGCTGGCAGTAACTGTCCTTACAATAATTGCGAGGCGCTTTACAACCAGTACAACGGCATCACCAACTACCAACCGAGATTGGGCCTCGCGTGGACTCCCACGAAAGATGTGGTAATCCGCACGGCGTACACGGTGTCGAGCTTCCTCGAGGGCACCGGAACGAACTTGCGCCTTACTTTGAATGCTCCCTTCGCCACCGAGCATGACATCGTCTATTCGCCCAACCAGGCGCCTTCGACGCTGGCGCAAGGCTACCTGCCGTTTGAAAGCAACCCGGGCAACCCGTTCGTCGGCGCCTCGTTGCGCGTGTGGGATCCGAACATCCGTCCGGCAGTTTCGCAGCAGTGGAACTTCACGGTGCAGAAGCAGTTTGGCAATGACATGACCCTTCAGGTCGGCTATGTCGGCCAGCGGAACACGAACCTAATGGTACCGATCTGGGCTTCTCAGAATATTCTGAACAGCAACGGAACGGTATCGCCCGGCTACTATCTGTCCGGCAATCCCACTCTGCAGAACGAGATCGGTGTGGCCAAGCTTACGCAGTCGTCAGCCAATCAGGACTACGACGCTTTGCAAGTCGTATTCCAGAAGCGCCTGAGCAATGGCCTGGAGTACCAGATCAATTACACTTACTCGAAGTGCATGACCAACTCGATCGGATACTACGGCGACGGCGGGCAGGCTTCGACCAACACGTACTACTGGCCAAATGCCTACGATGGCCGTTCGCAGTGGGGCCCCTGTTACTATGACGTGACGCATCTGGTCAACGGCTACGTGACCTACGATCTGCCGTTCGGACACGGGCGAAAGTACGGCGGCAGCATGAACAAGCTGGCCGATGCCGTGGTTGGCGGATGGTCCGTGAACGCCATCCCGACCTTCCGGGGCGGCTTCCCGTACACGATCAATAACTACCAGGACAGCTCGCAAACGCACGCACCGGAGCCGCGGGCCAATTGCATTGCGCCGAGCAACGTGTTCGGTACCATGAACGCTCCGTCCGGCGGATACCAATGGTTTGACCCGAACTCCTACGCTACGCCGGCGCTGGGAACGTTCGGGAACTGCGGCGTCGGGACTGTTCGAGGACCGGGGCTTTACACGATAGACCTCAGCCTCACCAAGATGTTCCATTTCACCGAGCGCCAAGGTCTAGAGTTCCGCGCGGAAGCGATCAACCTCACCAACACCGTCATCCTGAATGCTCCGAATCCGAACATCCCGGGTTCGGTGATCAGCCAGGGCAACTTTGGTCTGGGCAACTTCGGCCAGATTACGAGCTCACAAGGAGCTCGAGAGCTGCAGTTCGCTCTCAAGTACCATTTCTAACTAAAAAATACTAAGCCAAATCCCGAATACGGGACGGATGGCCGTTCAGGGCGCACTCGCCGACCAGGTGATGCGCCCTTTTTTCATTTACTCCAAACTGACGATTGTGTCACCAAATGTGTCGAGATGTCTGGACACAAATAGCTCAATGATGAGAAGATAATGTCACATTCTCGTTATTTCGCTCTAAAGGGGGCATATCGTCATGAAGTTGAGATCCTGGAAGCCCGTAGCGCAAGCGGCGCTGGGGGCGGTCATGTTGATGTTAGGCTCGGCAGGAATTCCGGTGGAAGGTCAGCAGGTGACAGCGGCCATTACGGGTCGCGTCACGGATCCTTCGGCGGCGCCTGTCGCGAACGCGAAGGTCACGGCTACTGACAGAGACCGCGGAACCACCTGGCCCACGGTAACGAACTCGGACGGAGCTTACGACCTGCCTCGTCTGCCGGTGGGAACCTATAACCTCACAATCGAAGCGCAAGGGTTCGACACTGTTCAGCAGTCCAACATTCTGCTCGTGTTGAACCAGACCGCGCGGCTGGACTTCACGTTGAAAATCGGCACGGTTTCGGAGACCGTAAACGTTTCGGAAGCGGCTCCGGTACTGAAGACCGACTCCACGCAGTTGGACACGATCATTAACGCACGAACGAACACCGCGCTGCCGCTGGCCACGCGGAACTACGTTCAATTGACGCTGCTGGCGCCCGGCGCGGTGGCGACGAATCCCTCCTCGTTCATGGGCGCACAGGCGAGCTTTGGAAGCGGCCGGCCCTACATCAACGGGAACCGGAACGAGACGAACAATTTTCTTCTCGACGGCATGGACAACAACCAGGTCTCGGAGAACCAGGTCGCGTTTTCGCCGAGTCCAGATGCGATCGAAGAGTTCAACATGATCACGCAGAATGCCTCGGCCGAGTTCGGCAACTTCATGGGCGGCATCGTCAGCGTGAGCGTCAAAGCAGGGACGAACCAGTTCCACGGGACTCTTTTCGAATTTTTCCGCAACGACCAACTCAACGCCAACACCTGGGCGAACAACTGGCACAACCTGGCGCGGCCGCTGCTGCGCTGGAACGAATTTGGCGGAACGCTGGGAGGGCCGATCATCAAGAACAAGCTCTTCGTCTTCGGCGACTACCAGGGATCAAGATACGATCAGCCATCCACCAGCAGCGCGTTCACGGTTTTGACGACAGCCGAGCGCACCGGGAACTTCTCCCAGATTCTGGCTCAGCAGGGCATCCAACTGCATTATCCGGGGACGAAGACGCCGATTCCCGGCAACATTATTCCGTCAAACCTCCTCAGCCCGCAGGCGCTGGGCATCATGAGTTCTTCGCTGTATCCGCAGCCGATCAACGGCAATCTGGTTGAAAATTCGGTAAACACGACCCACAGCTACACCAACCAGGACCAGGGCGACCTTAGGGTGGACTACGCTGCCACCAACAGCGACCACATCTACGGACGCTACTCGCAGGCCCATATCATCAACCCAACGACGAACAGCATTCCCTTGCTATACAATTCCGAGAGTGTGATCCCTGTCCACAACGGAGTATTGGATTACACGCGAACCATCAGCCCATCGCTGGTGAACGATCTGCGCGCAGGAGTGAATTACTCGCCGATTGTTACGGGACAACTCAGCGGCCAGGCGATTTCGGCGGAGAGCGTGGGGATTCCTGGCGTGCCGACCAACGTACTGCCCGGCTTCTGCTTCTCGGGCGGGAACCTGGGTGGCTGCGCTTTCGGCAATCCTGAAGTCAAGCAGGAGTTCGCCGATACGGTCATTGAGGCCGAGGACACGGCCCTTTGGACGAAAGGCCGGCACACGATGCACATCGGCTTCCAGTACTTCCGCCAGCGGATCAATACGTTTTACTCCGGCAATGCCGGCATCGCCGGTCAGTTCGACTTCAACGGCCAGTATAGCGGCGAAGGTGAGGCCGACTTCATGCTGGGATTGCCCTATCAGATCCAAGGCGGAATCGCCGGCGGAACCTGGGGGCAGCGAGCCAGCGTTTATTCCATGTTCTTTCAGGATGACTGGCGGGTCACGTCCAACCTGACCGTCAATTATGGTGTCCGGTATGAGCTGAACACGCCCTGGCAAGAGGTCCATAACCGTCAGGCAAATTTCGGGCTCGTGAACGGGCAACAGTATCTGGCCGGAAGTAATTGCCCCTATACGAATTGCGAGGCGCTCTACAATCAGTACAACGGCATCACAAACTTCCAGCCTCGTATCGGCTTAGCCTGGACACCGATGAAGGACACCGTGATTCGTGCGGCGTACACAATGTCGAGCTTCCTCGAGGGGACCGGAACCAATCTGCGCCTGACGCTGAATCCGCCGTTCGCCGTTGAGCACGGCATCATTTACACACCAACCCAGAAGGGGTCGACGCTCGCGGAAGGCTACCTTCCGTTCGACGCCAATCCCGGAAATCAGTACCTCGGAGCAGGGCTGAGGCTGTGGGACCCGAACATCCGCCCGGCGGTTTCCCAACAGTGGAACTTCACAATCCAGCGGCAGTTCGGCAACGACATGACGCTCCAGGTCGGCTATGTGGGCCAGAAGAACACCCACTTGATGGTGCCGATCTGGGCTTCCCAGCGGATTCTCAACGCGGACGGGTCGGTCTCGCCGAGCTATTATCTGTCGGGAAATCCCGCGCTTCAGAGCGAGATTGGAAACGCCCGGCTTACGCAGTCCTCGGCCTATCAGGACTATGACGCATTGCAGGTTGTCCTCCAGAAGCGTCTGAGTCACGGCCTGGAGTTCCAGATCAACTACAGTTACTCAAAATGTTTGACGAACTCGATCGGTTATTACGGTGACGGCGGCCAGGCGTCGACGGGCATCTATTACTGGCCCAATGCGTATAACGGCAAGTCGCAGTGGGGTCCCTGTTACTACGATACGACGCACGTCCTGAACGGGTACGTCACGTACGACCTTCCCTTTGGCCGTGGCCGGACTTACGGAGCCAATATGAGCCGCTGGGCGGACGCCGCCGTCGGCGGATGGCAGGTCAACGCCATCCCGACATTCCGGGGCGGCTTCCCCTACACGATCGGCAATTACGAGGACAGTTCCCAGACGCATGCTGTGGAGCCGCGAGCCAACTGCGTGGCGCCGGGCGACGTGTTTGGAACCATGAACTCGCCTGTCGGCGGGTATCAATGGTTCAATCCCAACTCTTATGCTCCCCCGGCGTTGGGAACTTTCGGCAATTGCGGTGTAGGAACGGTCCGCGGGCCCGGCATGTACACGGTGGATCTCAGCCTGACGAAGATGTTCAGTTTCACCGAGCGCCAGGGCCTGGAGTTCAGGGCCGAGGCCATCAATGTCGCAAATACCGTCATTCTGAACTCTCCGGGAACCAGCGTGCCCGGGGCCAAGTTCAGCGATGGCAACTTCGGTGTCGGAACATTTGGACGGATCACCAGTGCGCAAGGTGCCCGGCAGTTGCAATTCGCGCTGAAGTATCAATTCTAAAAGCGAGGATCGAGTCCGGTAGTTGAAATCTGGCTCCCGCCGCCCGGCAAGTCTGCTCGGGCGGCGGGAGCCAGTTCCGTTTGACAGGTCATTTCACACGAAGCGGGCGTGGGTTGCGCCCGGCAATCAACGGCCGACCGTGGCGGCGGCGCGCTCTTCACCGGGAGCTATGTTGCCTACGGCGCGCGGTAGCAGGGCGATGGCCACGGCGCCGGTGATGGCGACCGCGAAGACGATTCCCATCGCGACGGCATAGCTGCCGGTCCGCTCGCGGACCAGCGACACGAAATAGGGGAACCAGGTTTGTCCGATCGTGTTTACGGGCAAGATAACGGCCATGGCCCGGGCCAGCGTGTTCACACCGAACTGATCGGCGGCCATGAGCGGAATCAGCATGTAATCGGCGCCCATGGCGAGCCCGAAGAGAATGGCAAAGGTGTAGGGCGTCGCGGGCGGACGGACCCGGAGCAGAAGAGGAATCGTAATCGCGACCATGATGTACGTCGCCATCATGACGTGTTTTTTCGAAAATTGATCTGCCAGATAACCGATTCCGAGGCGGCCGGCGATGCTCGACCAGAGAATGAGCACGGAAGCGGTCCGCCAAGTGGCGTCAAGTTGCTCGCCGGCGCGGAAACCTTCGTCGAGAAAGACGAACTTCATGTGAAAATTGACCGCTCCAATCGAGCCGATGGAGCAGAAGCTGCCGAGAAGGAGGAGCCAAAAGGAGTAACTTCGCATGAGCGTGCGAAAGGACTCGGGGGCGATGCGAGCTTCCGGCGCGGGACCATCGTCGCCGTCGGGGAACAGCCCGATATCGGAAGGTTTGTCCTTCAGAAGCAGGATGACGATCGGCCAGGCCGCCAGCAAAAGCACCGCCAGCACGAACAGAGCGTGACGGAAGCCGAAGTGGCTGGTGAGCGGTTTTACGATTAGCGATCCGACCGACCCGAGAAGGCCGACACCAACGTAGACGATCCCCATGGCCGTCCCGCGCTTCCTGCGAAACCAGTGCGACACGATGATCTGGTGGGGAATCGGTCCCGCAGCGATGTAACCGACGGTGTAGAGGACCCACAAAGCGTAGTAGAGAGGCAGCGAGCCACCCATCCACCCGAATCCTGCCAGGGCGAGGGAAGTGCAGGCGACTCCGGCCAGAATCAGCTTACGAGGGCTGAGTTTAGGGACAATGAGCGGGCCGGCCCAGATGGTCAAAAGCGCCGCAAGGGGGAAGCCGAGCGTGATCTGCGCGCGTGACCAGCCAAACGACCGTTCGAAGTAGTCGTAAAAGAAACTGATGTTGTAGTAGGGGATGCCAACCGAGAGGCCGAAAGTGAGAAAGGCCGCGGCCGCGACCACCCATCCGTAGAAAGTCTTCTTCATGCCGGGCTACCAGCTAGACTATACTAGCCCAGCCCGGCGAGTGGATTGCGCAGCGGCGCGGCGAACGCCGAAGGCGGCGTTACAGGGTCAGCGGCTCCTGGAGACTGAAGGTGAGGCGCGTTTCCGCCGGGACTTTCACACGTTCTCCCTTGGTGAGCACTTGGACGCCGGTGCCCGCTGCGGCGCCCGCGGCGGCGCCGATGGCCGCGCCGGCGCCGCCGCCGGCGATCGCCCCGATAATGGCGCCCAGCGCGCTGCCTCCGCCGATGGTCTCAGCGCTCTTTTTGCCGCGGCCCTTGCTCTCCTGATTCACGGCCGTGGTGTCGATGTCCTTCATCTGGCCGTTCACCTGAACCTGCGTCAGAGCCAGCGTCAGAACCGTTTTGCCCGTGATCTTGCCGGATTTCTCGTCGCTGAGAAGCTTGACTGTCACGTCGGCGCCGCGCGGGATCAGCGTCTGTCCATCGACGACGACATCGTTGTCGAGGCTGGCGCGATACGTTTTGCCTACCTGATCCTTTTCCGAGTCCACCGGATCGGTCAGACGCACGACCAACTGCGTTCCCGTCGGAACCGCCGAACCCTGGGCGGCGGGCGCCGGAGCCGTCTGCGTTGTCGTGGCGGGAGCGGCGCTGAAACCCGGGGGATTGGATGGCGCCGCAGGCGTACTCTGGGCCAGGTCACCGCTCGGTGGAGTCGATTCGTCGACGTGACGGCGGCGCATCCGGGGCGGAGCGCCGTCGCTCGAAGTCGCGTCTGCGGAGGGTGTCGTTTGGGCCGCGGAAACGTCTCCAAAGGTCAGCGCGTGGACCGATGAGATCTCGTAGGTTTTCAGCTCCGAACCCACCAGCATCTTCACGTGCCGCGAATCGCCGCCCACGTAGCTGCCGTCGACGATCGTTCCGTCGCGCAGCGTCAAAGTGTCCCCAAAAGCCGCGAGGCATCCGCTAACAAGCACAAAAACAATGAGTTTCGAGCGCATCCATGATCTCCCAACCGGCAGAAACTTCCCTCATACTACTTGTCGGACGTGCCCTGCGGCGCCGGGGTTGCCGTACAGGAGAAGTCCCAAATCTGCATGTTCAGTTCATTTTCAGTGTATTCAACCACGGCATACTCGCCCGGCGCCAGCGGTTTCATCGGCCACAGCTTATATAGATTCTCCCCAACCTGCTTTCGGATCACCTCGATCAAATCGGGGTCCTCGATGGTCTGTTCCGCCACCGGCACGATGGTCAGCTTTTCGGCCACGCGTTTTCCCTTTTTTGGCGTCAGGCGGATGATTCCGAAGCGTTCAGGCTGGTCGAGACGCAAGTAAAACTCGGGATCGGCGACGTCGATTCGGGTGGGGGAATGTTCGCCGTCCATTTCAACGTCGGCCTTGCCCGCCACCATCGGGATCGGCGAGATGGCCTTGAGGACGCTGCGGCGCTTGTTGGTGACGACCTTGGATTGGCCTTGCGGGATGGCGGTCAGATTACCGCCGTGAACCCAGTAGGCGCCGGACGCTTCAGGAACGCTGTCCGCTTCCTGGCGCGCTGCTTTTTCGGCGCCATTCTCAGCTTCCTGCATCTTTGCCGACTGGCGGCGATCCTCGATCTCACGCCGCTGCTCCGCCTGCGTCCGGGAGAGATCGATGAGGCTGAGCGGGACCTCCTCCCACTCGCTGCGTTCCGCGCTGTAGAAGCGAACGCGATCCGCCAGCACCTGGTACTCGCGGACCTCCTGGTAGGTGCCGTCCTTCAGATAGAGCCGGATGGCGGCGATCGAAGGGGAGACAAGAGCGAAGAACAACACCAGGGCGAGACGCACGGAGCCTGGACGCACGGGCAGGACCTCTCTTCTTACTATAGCCCGCGTGTTCGACGCGCCGGGCCGACTGCGATCGTTGCGTCGCCCACCACGTTAACGCCAGCCCCGGCGCACCAGGACTTTGAAATTCTCCCGGCGATCGTCCACCACGCGAAACGCGTCGACGCTGATCGGGTGAAACTTGCCCGATCCGGGAGCGCTGGTGTTGTAGATCAGCCGGTACTGCGCCGAGACACTCTGGAACATGCCGGCGACGGCGCTCGGGAATCCCTGCGGATAGCTGGGGAACCAGGCGAACCCTCCACTGCGCTCGGCGAGCATGCGAAGGAAGGCCTGCGCCCGGAGCAGGTTCATGCGCGAAGAACTGCCCAGCCACGGCTCGTAACGGGTGCGGAACTCGGAGCCAAGGCCGGCGGCGAAGACAGTGACGTTTTCCGATTCGAGCTTCCGCCGGACGTCATCCAGCGTATGCTCGCTGAACGTATCGAGCCCGGAACCAATCAACAAGAGAATGCGTCGTCCGGGAAGACGGCCGAGTTTATCCACCATTTCAAACACCGCGTCGTAGGTGTCGATCTCCGACCACACCGGGAGGCCGCGGTTCGCCCATGCGGCGGCGAGAGCCCCGGGTTGGTTGGTGAAATCGGTGACGATGTCCAGATTGTGGGAGAACGTCGCCAGGGCGTACCAGTGGGACTCCGGGGCATTCGCGTGAATTCCCTGGATCGCGGCGTCGATTTCCTCCAGGAAGGCGCCGGACGAGCGGCTGTATTCCACCAGCACGGCGATGGAGGCCGGTTCCTCCACCGGGGCCAGGAAGAAAGGACGCCATTCCCCGTCCTCATAGAGACGGAGGTTTCCCGCCTTGAGGCCGGTGACCAGTGAGCCGTTCGTCTCGACGTTGAGGTACAGAGAGACCGGGGCAGTGCGCGGCTCCACAGTCCCCGGGAACAAAATCGCGGGGACAAGCATGACCAGCAGAGCTGCTATCGGGGCACTAAGGCCGGTGCGGGCCGGATTTGAGGCGATGAGCATATGGTCTCGATCGGTTGGTCAGGTTCGAAGACCAACTTGGACGGCGGCGGACAGGATTGCTCGGGTGAGATCAGGCTGGGCCGCTTCTTGGAATCGACGTCGGCCTTGAAACTGACCTTTTTCAGAGACGCCTTCATGGTCGCGAAGTCCGTCGTGGTAATAATGGCGTGTTCGGGCTTGGGGAGGTAGGAAATCTCACGCTCGGCATCCACCATCCGTTGGTAAAACGGCGGATGGGAACGGAACCAGCTCACACCGTTGACGTAACCTTCGCTGGTCGCCATTTTGTCGAAGAACCGAATGAAGCCCGATGGATCGTAGCCCGCCTTCCAGGCATATTGGATGCCCAGTTGATCCGCCTGAAGCTCGTACTCGCGGCTGACGCCGAGCAGAGTGAGATTCAAAGTGAGGCCAAGTCCATAGAAGCCGTATTGAATCGCGTAATAGGTCCCGATACCGGCAACACCGCCGGTGAGAATCATCGCGGCGACTTGGGCGGCCTGGTACATGATGGATGCGATGGTGGCCTTCACCATGAGCTTGTGGCCGTGACGGGCGGCGGCGTGAGAGAGTTCGTGGGCGATGACCCCGGCGAGTTGGGACTCATCGTCGGCGGCCTCCAGCAAACCCCGCTCGATGAAGATGAATCCGCCGGGAAGCGCAAATGCGTTGATCTCTTTCGAGTTCAGAACGGTGACCTGAAGAGGGACGAGCAGGTCGGAATTGGCTGCCACTTTCTGCGCCACTTGTTTGACATAGGAAACAACAGCCTCGTCCTCCACTTCTTTGGGCATCATCCCGGATTGCTTGAGATCGCGAATCGCCTCGCGGCCCAACTTGATGTCGTCCTTCTGATCGGGCTCGAGCTTTCGAAAGCCGATGTCCTGAACGTCGCCCCATCGACGGCTCCGGTAGGTTCCGTCGGCGATGCTGCGGCGGATCGCCTGGAGCTCGGCGGGCCACTTCTGGATGACATCGAGCTTGGCCTGCTTGTTGTCATAGGCAACCGGAATGGCGTGGCCGGCGATGACGTCCGCCTCACTCTTCAAGATACGCGCGTTCTGGATGTCGCAATGCAGGTTGTGCCGTTCCTCCTCTCCGACCCCGGCGGCTTTCAAGGCGTTCTGCTTCTGGTCGATCTGGGCATCGAGGCCCTTCGACTGATCCTTGAATCGCCCGACACAATAATCCTCGGCCTGGGTCAGATACTCGCGCATGGCTCGAATCTGGCTCTCGCTGTACTCGAGTTTCGCGGCGGTCTCAAAAAGCGTGGCATAAGGCTTCTTGAGATCCTCTTGCAGGGAATCGAACACGACGGGTGCGGGTTTGGATTCGGGAGGAGTGGTACGGCGCGAGGCGCAGCCGAACTGGCTTGAGAGCATGAGTTCCACGGCCACGATTGCCACGATGGATCGCAGATTGACATTCCCGATGACACGCCCCATACCCTTCTCTGCTCCTTTCCTGCGCAACAACCGGCACAGCCCTGCCGCACTCGACGGCCTCCGGAAGCCGTTTGTGCACGTGCCGTACCACACATGCAAATGTTCGGCGCAATAGTGTACCCATTGCCGGCGCAACGGGGCGGCGTACCCTGGGTGCCAACGCCGAACGACGGTGCCGGGGTTACCCGCGCTTCCGCGTTGACAACGGTGAACGGTGCGGAGCGTGGCGGCCACTGGTGGCGGCAGGATTGAGTCCGGCTGTGCCGGCTTTTCTTGCCGGCGTTTTGGATTGCCCCGCGCATCGCCCGCCTCCAACGCCCGGTCCGCGCCGAATGGTCCGGAAGTTGCACCAAGGGAAACGAAGAGCCGAAGGGCCGGGAAGGAGAAGTGTATGGCGTCCAAGTCCTTGCATTTTCGCTCCGAGGCGAGGCAGAACATTCTGCGGGGAGCAGACCTTCTGGCCGACGCGGTGCGAGTTACGCTCGGTCCGAAGTCAAAGTGCGTGCTGATCGAGAAGCGGTTTGGCCGGCCGATCGTGTGTGACGACGGGGTAACAATTGCCAAAGAGATCGAACTCAAGAACCCGGAAGAGAATCTTGGCGCCCAGATGATACGGGAGGCGGCCGAGCGCACGGGGGAAGCGGTGGGTGATGGCACGACGACTTCGACGCTCATAGCCCACGCGATCCTGGCGGAGGGCGTCCGGAATGTCGCCGCCGGGGCTAGCGCCGTTGACCTCAAACGAGGCCTACGGCGCGGTTTAGAGGCCGCGGTGAAGGAACTGCGCGAAATGTCGCGACCTGTAACGAGCCAGCGCGAGAAGGCGCAGGTAGCGACGATTTCTGCGCACAATAACTCAGCGATCGGTACGCTCGTGGCCGAAGCAGTGGAAAAGGTAGGCGCCGAGGGTGCGATCACGGTGGAAGAATCCAAGACGACGGATTCGGTACTGGAGATCGTCGAAGGACTGCAGTTTGACCGGGGCTATATTTCACCCTACTTTGTGACCGATCCCGGGGCGATGGAAGCGGTACTGGAAGAACCCCGGCTTCTGATTTCGGAAAAGAAAATCGGCAACATGAAGGAGCTGCTCCCTCTTCTGGAGGAAGCGGTACGTTCAGGGGTACCACTGCTGATCGTGGCTGAGGACGTGGATGCCGAGGCGCTGGCCACGCTCGTATTGAACAAGATCCGCGGTACTTTGGCGTGCGCCGCGGTGAAGGCTCCCGGATACGGAGACCGGCGTAAAGCGATGCTCGAGGACATGGCGATCGTGACCGGGGGGCAGGTGATTGCCGAGGAGTTGGGCATCAAACTGGAAAACGTCAAGCTCGAACAGTTGGGCAGAGCGCGAAGAGTTGTTATCGATAAGGACAGCACAACGATTGTCGGAGGGGCGGGGAGCCGGGCGGGCGTCGAGGGCCGCTGCCGCGAGTTGCGAAAGCAGATTGAAGAGACGACATCGGATTACGACCGCGAGAAATTGCAGGAGCGTTTGGCGAAGCTCACCGGCGGGGTGGCGGTAATCAAGGTCGGTGCGCCCTCCGAATCGGAAATGAAAACGCTCAAAGAGGCCTTCGAAGACGCGATCAGCGCGACGAAGGCGGCGACGCTCGAAGGAGTGCTGCCGGGCGCGGGCCTGGCTTTGCTGCGAGCCAGCGACGCGGTTGAGAAAGCTGTGGATGGCTGTGGCGAAGACGAGAGAACGGGCCTCCGGATTTTAAGACGGGCGCTCGAGGCCCCGACACGCCAGATCGCGGAAAACTCCGCGCTGGATGCCGGAGTCGTCGTGGATCGAATGCGCGGATGCAAAGGCAACTGCGGGCTCGATGCTTCGACGGGCAAGTATGTGGATCTGATCGAGGCGGGGATTATCGACGCCACCAAGGTGGTTCGCGTGGCGTTGGAGAACGCGGTATCGGTGGCCGGCACACTGTTGTTGACGGAGGCGACGCTGACCGAAGAACGCGAATCGAAGCCGGCTTCGCATCGCGAACCGGAACTGCCGATCGAATAGACCCCGGTGCAGGGAACAGAGCTTGGCGCTTGAAGGAGCGGGCGAACGATGATCAACGGTGGGAGCCCGGAGCTATTCGCGGACCTCTACGAGTTCACGATGGCGCAGGCGTACCACGCGGAGGGCATGGACAAGACGGGCGTCTTCGAGCTTTTCTTTCGCGCTATGCCCGAGTGCCGGAACTATATTGTTGCCGCCGGGATTCAGGATGTCGCGGAGTTCGCCGCAGGCTTTGCTCTGGATGAGGCAGCCGTGTCTTACTTGCGCAGCCTCCGGTGCTTTTCCGAAGAGTTCCTGTCATATCTGACCGAATTGCGCTTTAGCGGCGATATTTACGCGGTTCCTGAGGGGACGCTCGTGTTCCCTCACGAGCCTCTGCTGCAGGTACGGGCCCCGATACTGGAGGCGCAGTTACTCGAGACGTTTGCGTTGAATCAGGTCCACTATCAAAGCATCGCCGCTACGAAGGCGGTGAGGATTGTCGAATCCGCTCAGGGACGCCGGGTGGTTGATTTCGGGTCCCGCAGGGCACACGGAGTGGACGCGGCACTGAAGGCGGCCCGAGCGCTCTTCCTCGCCGGTGGCCACGGCAGTTCCAACGTACTGGCCGGGCAGCTTTACGGTATCCCCGTTTTCGGGACCATGGCGCACAGCTATATACAAGCCCATGAGGACGAACAGGCGGCGTTTGAGGCGTTCGCCGCGCTCTATCCGGACGCGACCTTGCTCGTGGATACCTACGACACGCTGGCAGGTGTTCGGAAGCTAATCGCCATGA
>DAIDHC010000218.1 GCA_027452065.1 Bryobacterales bacterium | reverse complement strand
ATCAACACCCCGCGCCGCCGCACACCCACTTCCCCGCCGCGCCCTCACACCGCCACTTTCCGCGAACTCAAACCCCTGCCGGCCTCAAGCCCGCGCTCCATCCACACCCCGCGCCACCACAAACCCCCGCCGCCCTCAAGCCCGCGCGCCATCACCACCCCACGCCACCGCAATCCCACTTCCCCGCCGCGCCCTCACACCGGCACGCCCCGCGAGCGCACACCCCATTCACTCCGGCGCCGCCCCTCCCCGCGCGCGGCTCAGAACGCGTAGCCCAGCGTCACCTGGTACGATCGCGGCTCGATGAAGTGCGTTCCGCTGAAGGTCGACAGAAAGTTGTACAGCGCTTCCTTGTTCGTCAGGTTCGTCACCGTGAACCGCAGCGACACCAGCCGCGTGTCGCCGCTGTGCAGCAGGTTGTCGGTGCCCACCGAGGCGTCGAAAAGATTGCGCGGCGCAATCCGCGGCGGGTTCGTGTCGATGTTATACGTCCCCGCCTTCGGAATCACCACCCGCGTCGCCCCGCCGCCGCTGGGGCACGAGGTGATCGGCTGCGTCCGCGTCGCATACACGTTGCCGCAGAAAAACCCGATATCGGCCTGCTGCGCCGCCGTCAGCGCCAGCGCGTCGCCGATCGTCGTCACCGCGCCGTTCACCTCGCCGCTGTCATAGCGCCAGATGAAGCTGAACCACGGTGCGTCCTTGTTCTTCTGGTAGCGCAGGCTCGTGGTCTGCTGGAACGCCTGGTCGTGGTCGATCCGGAACGCTCCCGTCGGCAGACCCGACTGCGCGATCAACCCTCCATTCTCGGGCGGGAAAAAGCGCGCCCGCACGTGGCCCATCGTAAAGTACGCCTGAAACCCGTGTACGTCGATCGTGCTCAGCCGCGCCGAAAAACCGTCGATCTTCGAATTGTTCCAGGCGATCGGAAACGTGATCGGCGTGTTGAACAGAACGTCGAAGTCGTACGCGTTGTGCGTGTACTTCCAAAAATAATCGCCGCTGAACAAAAGATACGGCCCCAGCTTCTGCTCCAGTCCGGCGTTGAACTGATTCCGCGCGCCGGGTTGGATCGGCACGCTCGCCGCCGCGCCGAATACGTTCTGCGCCAGCCCCCCGGCCCCCGCCGCGCTCGACAGCAGCAGGTTCTCGTTATACGGCGACTCGAACGTCCGCGCGTACGATACGCGCAACACCGTCCCGGTCGGCTGCACCTGGTAGGACAGGCCGAAGCGCGGCTGCCAGCCGTTGGCCGACGTCAGCCCGTTGTACTGGTCGTCTCTCAGCCCCGCCGTCACCGTCCAATGCCCGAGGTTGATCTGGTCGGTGATGTACACCGCTTCCTGGTTGATGTTGTGGCGGCCGTAGAAATTGAAGAACTGCCCGCCCCGCGTCAGGTCGAACGGAACCAGTCCGGGCAGCAGCCCCGGATTCGCTACGTAGCCCGGATTGACGCTCGAGCATTGCGCCGGATCCGTTATCCCGGGCAGCCCCAGCGGCGCGTTCCCCGCGTTCGCGTCCAGGCACACCGGATTGAAGTTCGCGTTGGTAATGCCCAGCGTGAAGCTCTCGTCCAGCCGCGTCTGCTGGATCTCGGTGCCGATGGAAATCGTCTGCCGCCCCCGCACCATCGACAGGCCCGAGCGCTCGCCGAAGTTGGTCAGAAACCGCGACTGCGATACCGCCACCGGGTTGTCGTTGAACGGATCGCGGCTGCCGTAGTAGTCCACCTGGTCGCGCCGCCCGTAAACATTCACGCTCAGCAGCGTCCGCGCGTTGAAGGTGTGCTGGTAGCTCGGCGCCACGTTCCAGGTCAGCACTCTCTGGCGCTGGTCCTGGCTGAGCTGGTCGTAGCTGTTGGGCGCCTGAAACCAGTTCCGGGCGACAAAAAGATCCAGGTGCAGCGAGTCGGTGCCGGTAAGCTGAAAATCGAGCCGCTCGAAAATGTTCTCGTTGTTTCCGATGTCGTGGATCGGCAGAAACTCCGGGCTGTCCAGAAACCGCCCCGAGCGCAGCAGGTTCACCGCGGTGAAGCTGCCGAACTTCTCGCTGCCGATTCCGTAAGTCGCCGCTTCGCCGTAGGTGGCGAACGACCCGGCGTACACATCGAGGCTGCCGTATGGCTTGGTGGCCCCCAGCCCGCTCTTCGTTGTCGCGTTCACCACCAGGCTCGACTTGTCGCCATACTGCGCATCCGAGGCTCCGGTGATCATTTCCATGCTCTGCACCACGTTCGCCGGAAGCTGGGTCGAGAACAGCTTGCTCTGCTGGTCGCTGATCGGCTGGCCGTCGATGATGAACGTGGTCTGCGAGTGGTCGCCCATCGGATGGAAAAACCCATTGGCGTCGGCTGCCACCGCCCCGCTCGAAAACGTGATCGCGCTGCTCAGCCCGGCCGCCGGATCGAACATCGGCAGCTTGTCGATGGCGCTCGCATCCACGTCCTGGTGCGCCAGCGGTACGTCCTCCAGCACCGAGGCCGAAACGTTCACCGTCTGCTCCGCCCCGGCCAGGGTCAGCGCGATGGTGAGTGCGATGGGCACCGCGTTGCGCACGTCAACCGTCTGCGTAGCGGTGTTGAAGCCGCTCAACGTCACGCTGACGTCGTAACTGTTCGGCGGAACATTGGAGAAGCGGAACACTCCCGACGTGTCCGTGGTCGTCTCCTGCCTGTAGTTGGTTACCGCGTTGCGAATTACGCACTGCGCTCCGGCCACCACCGCTCCGCTCGGATCAGTCACCGTGCCGCTGACGGTGCCGGCCGAACTGGCCGCCTGGCCGGCCCGCGCCTGCCCGGCCGCCGCCAGCCACATCAGCCCGGCCCCCGCCAGGATCAGGTGATGGCAAATCTTGCTGTGCCCCACGAATCTCATCTCGACTCCTCATCAAGCGGATCTGAATCCAAAAAAACAACGATGGAAGGCGGCCTCCCGTTACCGGGTTCGGCTCGCTCGGCCACCAGAAATAATGAGGAAATGCGGGTCAGCCGAGCGGGGGCGCCCGGGAAGGAGTTTCAGGAAAAGCAATATAAGGGCACTGGCTGCCCGCTTCGGCGCGTACGCCCCACTCGAAACTGTTCGGGGCAACCGGGCCGACCGTCGCCGGTTGCTGCACCAGCGGCATCTGCCCGTGATGGCACAGGTCGCAGCAGTGCGCTCCGGCGGCGTGGGAATGCTCATCGGCCACCGCCGCCATCTGCGCGTGCAGCGCGCCGAGCACGATCACGAAATACAAAGCTGCGTGGAGCCAGCGGTGCCGCACACGAAACAACGTCGTCGCGATCCGCTGCGTGTTCATGCCGCCGGCGCTCCGCAGCATTTTTTGAATTTCTTTCCGCTGCCGCAGGGGCAGGGATCGTTGCGGCCCGCTTTGGCCTCGGCGGGGGCGGCCGCCGCGATGTCCGTCCCGGCTTCCTCGCCCTCGTCGTCGTCGTGGAACACCGGCTTCATGCCGTGCAGCGTCAGCCGCTCGTCCAGCGCCAGCTTCACCAGGTCTTCTTCCCCGGCCGACAATCCGCCGGCCAGCGTGTCGATACGCCGGTACAGCGCCCGGATGCGGCCGCGCGAAATCTCAGCGGGCACCGCCAGGGCATAGGCGAACAGCGCCTCCGAGCGGAGATCGTCGTCGTCGAAAAACGCCTCCAGCCGCCCGGCCTCGGCCTGTATACCCAGATACCCTACGCCCCAGATCGCGGCGCGCTGGATATCGAGGTCGGCGTCGTCCAGGTGCGGCGGAAAGTACTGCGCCCAGGAGCGGTCCAGCGATCGCCACATCGCCTCCAGCGCCTTGGCCCGCGTCGCGGGCCGGCCGTAAAGCGCTTCCATGGCGCGGGCCACCGGGACAAGCTCGCTCTCCTGCGAAAGGCCCACCAGCGCCCCGCCCTTCTCTTCGTCGGGAGCCTCGGGGTCGGCGAGCACGGCGAGCATCGACTTGCGCACCTCGGCTTCGCCGGAGGCGTCGAGCAGCGCCTCCCAGCAGCGGGCCCGCACGTCGGCGTCCTCGTCGTTGCGCGCCACCTCGAGCAGGCGCGCCCGTGCCGGAGGCGAGTATTCGCGATTGAAGAAACTGTGCGCGGCCGCGGCGCGAAACTCGGCCGAGGCATTGGAGAGCGCTTCGATGCGCGCCTCCTCGCTCAACAGGTCGAAGTCCGGCGGAGCTTCTTCCGGGTACAGGCTCCAGATGTCGTAGTTTTCCCCGGCGTGGGTTTCCGACGGGGTTTCCAGCGCCTCGATGGCCGAGCTCAGCGCGTGGCGCAGCGAAGCGTCGGGCGGCGGCGGCTGGTCGAGAACTTTGCGGATGGCGGGAATGGCCGCCGGGTCGCCGTAAAGCTCCAGCGACACGGCCCCGTCCATGGCGTCGTATTCGAGCCGATCGAGAAGGATCTCGAGAATGCGGGGATCGCGGACGCCGAGGCCGGCCAGCAGGAAGGCCACGTCGGCGGACTCCTCCTCGTCGAGGATGGCGTAAAGCTGGAGCAGCGGTTCGAGGGCGGCGGCGCCGAGATGGGCCACGGCCTCGATGAGATGGTCCGGCGGATCGACCGGGTTCTCGCGCAGCACGGCCATGTAGAACGGCAGCGCCTGCGGGGTGTCCAGGGCGCGGAAAAGAAAGACGAGGTCGTCTTCGAGATTAACCGGATAGCGCGAGTAGTCCTCGGCGCCGAAGCGCAGAAGGTCGGGCACGGCCTCGGCGGGCCGGTCGAGGACGGCGTGGAGGAATCGGCGGTCGAGCCCGATTTCTCCGCGCGCCGCCGCGCCCAGCACATCGTAGACGGAAGCCTGATAGACCGGGCCCGGCAGGTTACTCCTCTTCCTTCACCACGTGGACGGCGATCTCCACCGGAACTTCCCGATGGAGGCGCAGCGTGACTTTGTACTCGCCCAGCGTGCGGATCGGCTCCTCGAGCAGCACCTTGCGGCGGTCGATGGAGAAGTTCTGCTTCTCCAGCGCCTCGGCGATGTCCTTGGCGGTTACCGAGCCGAACAACTGGTCGTTGTCGCCCGCCTTCTGGGCGATGGTGACGCTGACCGGGGCCAGCAGCGCGGCCAGGTCGCGGGCGTCGGAGGCGAGCTTGGCCTCTTTCCGGAGGTGGGCTTCGCGCTCCTGGTCGACGATTTTTTTATTGGAGGCCGTCGCGGCGACCGCGAGGCGCTTGGGCAGAAGAAAATTGCGGGCAAAGCCGGGAGCGACCTTGACCGTCTGGCCGCGTTGGCCGAGCTTTTCGACGTCTTCTCTGAGTATAACTTCCATGATTGACTCCTTGCGTCTAAAGCGCTGTGGCGAACGGCACGAGCGCGATCGAGCGCGCCTGCTTGATGGCCTCGCTCAGCCGCCGCTGGTGCGGAGCACAGACGCCGGTGATGCGGCGCGGGGTGATTTTGCCGCGCTCGGAGATGAAGCTGTTGAGCAGCTTCACGTCTTTGTAATTGATGTCGTCGATCTTTTCCACGCAGAACCGGCAGACTTTCTTGCGCCGGAAATACTGCTTCTTGGTGGCGATGGCCTTGTCACCGCCGGTCGGTCTTTGCGAGGCGCTGATGGGGCGCCCACCTCTTGATTCCGCCATGATATCCTCCTACCCCTGTTCCTTTTCCGATTCGGCCGGCGGGGCCGGCGCGGGAGCCTCGGGCACGGGCGCCGCGGGCATCGGGTGCGCGGCCACGGGAACGCCGGGCACAGCCGCCGCGGCGGCCTCGCCCGGAGCCGCGGGTGCGTGCACCACCGGAGCGGGCTTGCGCGCGGCGCGCTTGTCGCGGGCCTTCTTGCGCTTGGCGATCTTTTTCAGCTTCTCGTCGATGCGCACGGTGATAAATTTGATCACCGCGTCGGAGACGCGCAAACGGCGCTCGATCTCTTTCACCGTTTCGGCTTCGGCGGTGAACTGGAGCAGCGTGTAATGGCCTTCGGAATACTTCATCACCCGGTAAGCCAGACGCCGGACGCCCCACTTCTCGGTCTTGTCGACCGTGCCTCCGCTCTTGACCACAATCTGCGTCAACTGCTCGACAAGCGGATCGACTTCGGCTTCGGCCGCGTCCGGCTTGACGATGAACAACTCTTCGTAAATCCTCATTCTTCCTCTTTATTTAAGCCTGGGGCGCGACGATTGAATTTCGTCATGGACATTTCGACGCCTTCAGCAATTATGGACTCGACCGCCGAAGCTGCCAGCTCCAGCATCTCGTCCAATTCCTTTCTCTGCGCCCGATTAAACTGCTCGAGCACAATGCGCGCGCCGTCGCCCTCGCGGCGGCCGCCGTGAATACCCAACCTCAGCCTGGGAAACTCGGCTGTTCCCAGATGCCGGATCACGTCCTGGACGCCTTTATGGCCTCCCGCCGATCCTCCGGGCCGGATCCTCAGGCTTTGCCAGGGCAGATCCAGCTCGTCGTACACCAAAATCAAACCGGCCGGGCCGACGCCGTGCTTTCGCATCAGCGTGTGAACGGGCCCGCCGCTCAAATTCATGAACGTCTGCGGCTTCACCAACAGGACCTTTTGGCCGCTGACGGTTCCCTGCCCCACCAACGCCGTCGACTCTTTCCGGCTGACCCGGATCCCGTGGCGGGCCGCGAGCCGGTCGACGACGAGAAACCCGAGGTTATGGGGCGTAAACTCGTATTCCGGCCCCGGGTTGCCCAAGCCTGCCACCAGCCACTGGAACTCATCGGCCATGGGGAGGAGCCGCGCCGGGCGCCGGGGACATTACTTTTTCTTCTTCGCCTCGGGCTCGGGGGCGCCTTCCTCCTCTTTCTTACCCTTCTTAATGACTTCGGGTTCGGCGGCCGTGGGTTCGGCGACGGCCTCGGCCGGGGCAGCCTCAGCCTTGAGGGCGACGACGTGGGCGATGACCTGGTCGGCGGAGCTGACCAGCTTCATGGAGCCGCTGAGCGGGATTTCGCCGGCGCGGATGGAGCCGCCGATCATGAGCTCGCCGACGTTGACGATGAACTGTTCGGGGATTTCGTCCGGGAGGCAATCGATCTCGATGTCGCGGGTGACGACTTCGAGCAGGCCGCCCTGGAGCTTGACGCCCTTGGGCTCGCCTGTTGTGTGGACGGGAATCCGGACGGAGATGTGGAGGCTGAGGTCGATGCGCTTGAGGTCGACGTGCAGCAGGGTATTGCGCAGGGGATCGTTCTGCCAGTCGACGATCATGACGGGCTGGGGCTCGCGGCCGTCCAACTGGAGATTGAAGATCGTGTTGTGACCGGTGCCGCTGCGAAGAATGCGCACGACCTCCTTGGGACTGACGGCGACGGCGACGGGCGCCTCGTTGGTGCCGTAGACGACGCCGGGGGTTTTGCCCTGGGCCCGCAACCGGCGGGCTTCGTTCTTACCCCGCGACTCCCGCGGCTCAGCCGCGACGGTGATATCCTTCCTCATCTGTTCTCAACTCCTCGTGCCGCCGGATCCGGCGATCTTCCTCCCGAGCGTGGGCTTTGGTAGCCTGCCGGGTCAAATAAATAAAGTACTAACCGAACCGTCTTCGTGAATCGACTGGATGGCCCGGGCGAGCAAAGCGGCGACCGAGAGAACCTTGATCCGCGAGCACCGCCGCGCCTCGTCCCGGAGGGGGATGGAGTCGGTGACGATGACCTGCTGGATCTGGCTGTTCTCGATGCGCTCGACCGCGGGACCGCTCAACACGGCGTGGGTGGCGCAGGCGGTGACACTCGCGGCTCCTTGAGCCATGAGCGCCTCGGCGCCTTTCACCAGCGTACCGGCCGTGTCGATCAAGTCGTCCACCATCAAACAATCCTGTCCTGCCACGTCGCCGATGATGTGCATCACCTCGGCGACATTTACGTCGGTGCGCCGTTTGTCGATAATCGCCAGCGGCGCGTTGAGGCGCTTGGCGAAGGCCCGGGCGCGCTCGACGCCGCCGGCGTCCGGGGAAACGACGGTAAAATTCCGGCTCCCGCTGGAGTCGAAAAAATCGATGAAAACGGGCGCGGCGAACAAGTGGTCCACCGGCACGTCAAAAAACCCCTGAATCTGCGCTGCGTGCAGATCCAAGGTCAGCACACGATCGGCTCCGGCGCGTTGAATCAGATTGGCGATCAGGCGCGCGGAGATGGGCTTGCGCGGGCGATCCTTCCGGTCCTGGCGCGCATACCCATAATATGGTAACACCGGAGTGATCCTCTGCGCCGAAGCCCGCTTGGCGGCGTCGATCATGAGCAGCAGTTCCATGATGTTCTGGTCGACGGGCATGGAGGTGGACTGGACGATGAAGATGTCGGCGCCGCGGACGTTTTCCTCGATCTGGAGGTCGGTTTCGCCGTCGGAGAAGCGGTTGACGGCGGCTTTGCCCATGGGGCAGCCGAGGGCGCCACAGATCTTGGTGGCGAGCATTCGGTTCGAATTGCCGCTGAAAACTTTGAGTTGATCGAATCTCATGGCTAATACCGGCTTCGTGGCGGCCATGCCGTACCCTCCGAATGCTGCTTGAGCTGCCTGCTCCACATGGCCCGGTAATCCTTTCCACCGAGAAAGGCGATGGGCAGAGCGGCGCCCGAATCACCCAACCTTTTCCGCAGGGCGGCCAGCGCGCGGTCGCGGGCGCGGGCGGAGGCGAACAGAGCGAATATCGACGACCCGCTCCCGCTCATCCGGGCGAAACGGGCGCCGAGACTTTTGAGGAGGCCGGCCAGCGCGGCCAACTCCGGATGCCGGGCGAAGACCACGGGCTCGAAGTCGTTGATGCCCCCCCAGTCCGCCGGCCGGGCACACCCTTGCTGTAGCCAGACCAGACCCTGGAAACTATTCAGAATAGACGACGGAAGCTCCGGTGTCAATTCACGGCCGAGGGCGCGGTAGGCCTCGGCGGTGGAAACATGGAGGGCGGGAGCTACGAGGAGGGCGGGGTGGGAGGGCGCGTCGGGGAGGGGGTAGATTTCGCTGCCGCGGCCGATGCCGAGGGCGGTGCCGCCGAGCAGGAAGAAGGGGACGTCGGCGCCGAGGCGGGAGGCGAGGCCGATGAGGGTGGGGAGATCGGGGCGGGAGCCGGCGAGGACGGGGAGGGCGAGGAGGGCGGCGGCGGCGTTGGAGGAACCACCGCCGAGGCCGGCGCCCATGGGGATCTTCTTTTCGAGGCGCACGCGCCAGCGGCCGGCGAGGCCGGTTTCGGAAGCGAGGAGTTCGGCGGCCTGGGCGATGAGGTTGCCTTCGATGGGGGCGGAGGAATCGATACGCAGGTCGAGGCGGCGCGAGGGGCGGTATTCGATGTCGAGGGTGTCGGCGAGGGTGACGGTTTGAAAGACGGTGCGGAGCTCATGGTAGCCGTCGGGGCGGCGGCCGAGGACGCGGAGATCGAGATTGATCTTGGCCGGCGAGAGGAGGCGGGCGGTGCGGGTGGTCATGGGGCCGGCGGCGGGCCGGAGCTAATAGTGGAGCAGGGCGTGGACGGTGCGCCCGTTGAGCTTGCCGCGGCCTTTGAGGGCGTCGAGCTCGATGACGAAGCCGAGGCCGGCGACGGTGCCGCCGAGGCTTTCGATGAGGCGGGCGGCGGCGGCGGCGGTGCCTCCGGTGGCGAGCACGTCGTCGACGATGAGGACTTTCTGGCCGGGCTGGACGGCGTCGCGATGAATTTCGAGGGCGTCGGTGCCGTATTCGAGATCGTACTCGACGCGGGAGACGGCGGCGGGGAGTTTTTTGGGCTTGCGGACGGGGACGAAGCCGGTGCCGAGGGCGTAGGCGAGCACGGGGGCGAAGATGAAGCCGCGGGCCTCGATGCCGGCGACGACTTCGGCGCCGGAGGCCTCGTAGTGGGCGCGCATGCGCTCGACGACGGCGCGCCAGCCGGTGGCGTCCTTGAGCAGGGTTGTGATGTCGTAAAAGAGGATGCCGGGTTTGGGGAAGTCGGGGACTTCGCGGATCAGGGATTTCAGGTCTTCCATCGGAGGGCTTTCGTATTGTAACAGGCGGGTGGGAGGGGGGAGGCGGAGAGGATGGTGTAATGCAGGTGTCTCCCCGCTCCGCCCCGTCGATGCATTACAGTGGAGAGCTTAGCGACTGTAAAGCCACGAACGGTTAAAATGACGAACCAGCTTTATTACGGCGACAATCTCCAGGTGTTGCGGGATTGCGTCGCGTCGGAGAGCGTTGACCTCGTTTACCTCGATCCGCCGTTTAACAGCCAGGCTACGTATAACGTCCTGTTCAAAGCGCCGACCGGTCAGCAATCGCAGGCGCAAATCGAAGCTTTCGAAGACACGTGGCACTGGAACGACCACGCCGAGGAAGCGTTCGACGAAGTGATGCACGGCGGCAACGGCGACGTAGCTGAAATGCTTCGCGCCATGCGTTCGTTTTTGGATGAAAACGACATGATGGCCTATCTCACCATGATGGCCGTTCGCCTCTTAGAGTTGCGTCGCGTGTTGAAGCCCACGGGCAGCCTCTATCTTCATTGCGACCCCACCGCCAGCCATTACCTGAAGGTGCTAATGGATGGCATTTTCGGCGCAGAGTCCTTCCGCAATGAGATCATTTGGAAGCGCACGACCACGCACAGCGACAGCAAAACGTGGAGCCGCGTAAGCGACTCCATTTTCTTCTACACCAAAGGCCGCACATTTATGTGGAACACGCCGAGGGAGCCGCATTCCGAGGAATACGTAGCAGACAAGTATTGCAACGATGATGGTGACGGGAGGAGGTACCAGCTAGACAACATGACAAGCCCGAACACCAGACCGAACATGATGTATGAATGGAAGGGCTTCCCCTACCCCGCGAAAGGATGGCGCTACTCGAAGGAGACCATGGCTAAGCTGGACACCGAAGGCCGCGTCTGGTATCCGACGAACAAAGACGGCACATTCGACACGGCCAAACGCCCACGCCTCAAACGCTACCTCGATCAAATGGAAGGCGGTGTCATGGGCAACATCTGGACCGATATTTCGCCCATTAACTCGCAGGCCCAGGAGCGCCTTGGGTATCCCACCCAAAAGCCGCTGGCACTGCTAGAGCGCGTCATCCGGGCGTCGAGCAACGAAGGCGACACGGTTCTTGATCCGTTTTGCGGCTGCGGAACGGCCGTTCACGCGGCGCAAAGGCTTCGGCGCAAGTGGGTAGGAATCGACATCACGCACCTTGCCATATCACTGATCGAGAGGCGGTTAAACGACGCCTTTCCGGGCATCGCCTTCGAGGTCCACGGCACGCCGAAAGACCTCGACGGTGCTCGCGCACTCGCGGCGGCGGACAAATATCAGTTCCAGTGGTGGGCGGTTTCCCTTGTGGAAGCCGTTCCCTATGGCGGAAGGAGAAAGGGAGCCGATACCGGCATCGACGGAACGATCTATTTCAAGCCGGATGGAAAGACGACGGAGAGAGCAATTGTCTCGGTGAAGGGTGGCGATAACGTCGGCGTTCCGATGATCCGCGATCTAGGCCATGTTATCGACCGGGAGAAAGCGAAAATCGGTGTATTCATTACGCTTGCCGAGCCTACCAGGCCAATGCAGACCGAAGCCGTCAAAGCCGGTTTTTACGAGACCCCCTACGGCAAATATCCGAAAATCCAATTGCTCACCGTCGCAGAATTGTTCGCGGGCAAGAAGCCGAGCATCCCATTAGTTGACCCCAGCGCATTTAAAAAGGCGGCGAAAGAGCAAGACGCCGAGCAGCACAACCTGTTTTCCTAGAGAGCGTCTTCTGTATGGCTGATATCGACATTTCTCAGGCCGAAGCGGACGCACTGATTGCAATGGAGAAGCACTGCGTCGAGAATAAGGGCTGGCTGTTCCCCGAACCCGGGGGCAGGCTGGCAATACCCCTTATCTCGCCCGACAAACGCGAGAATTTTATTCTCGACATCACCCGCGCCCGGATCAAACTTACGAAGGCCACATATCAGAACCGAGCGCGGCAAGCGATTATTCTCATGCGCCTCGATCTTGACGGCCCGCCACACAGAAACCCGGACGATCAAGAAATTGGGTGTCCGCATTTGCACATCTTCCGCGAAGGGTACGGCGATAAATGGGCCTCTCCCGCTCCCACCGACAGATACCCCAATGTGCAAGACCTATTTTCCACCTTCGAAGCGTTCATGCGGCACTGCAACGTTACACAGCCGCCTCGGATCGACCGGGGACTTTTCTCATGAGCGTTGCCGAGATCGAAAAGCTTCTCAAGGACTACCGCGACTGGCTGAGAGACAAGACTAGTCTGCGCGAGTTGGATGGATCGTGGGTCGAGATCACGACCCCGTATCTAGACCGGCACAACGACGCCCTCCAAATTTACGCTCTCCGCGACGGTGGCGGGTACACGCTCACGGACGACAGCTACATCATTCATGACCTCGAGGCCTCGGGCTGCAAGCTAGACACCGAGAAGCGAAAAGACCTCTTGCGAATGACGCTCAACGGTTTCGGCGTAAGGCTCAACGATCAGGCAATCGAAGTGAAGGCCACCCCTGAAAACTTTCCGCTTCGCAAACACAATCTCATTCAGGCCATGCTTGCGGTGAATGACCTGTTTTATCTCGCGAAGCCCGTTGTCGAGAGTCTGTTCTATGAGGACGTGGTTGCATGGCTCGATGCAAACGATATCCGCTATACGCCTAACGTGAAATTTACGGGCATCAGCGGCTACGACCAACATTTTGATTTCGCGATTCCAAAATCAAGGAAGCAGCCAGAGCGCATCCTTCAGGCGATCAACCGGCCCACGCGCGAAACCGCGTTGTTGTTCATCAATGCGTGGACCGACACGCGGCAGGTCCGATCTGCGGATTCAAAAGCTTATGCCGTTCTCAATGATGAGCTGCCCATCTCAGGCTCAGTGATCGATGCCTTGAAGAATTACGATATCCGGCCCGTACCTTGGACGCAGCGGATTGAGGTTGTAACCGAACTGGCGGCGTGATCGCGCCCGTCTTGTCGGGTTGAAACCGCCTTGGGGTGCATCTGCCAGGGCGAGCCCGTGCCGTCGACCACCAAAAGCCTGAATTGCGCCCGCGCCGCTGTCTGTCGGGCGGTTGCTGCAGTCCGCTGAAGCGCGCATTCTGCTGGGGCTCCGTGTCTACGTCTCGTGTCCCGGGGCAATCGCCCCGCCGTGCTTCTCCAGGGTATTTGTGGGCTTTTGAGGCGCGGTTGGGTACTTGGGACGTTGAAGTAAAATCTCGGCGGCTGTTATGTCGGTGGCAACCCCGAGCCACTGAGCGTATTTGACCTCGGGTCGAACCCAAGTTTGGCCGTGGTTGTTGTGTTTGGGCACGGTCGGCGGGTCGCGGTTACTTTTGCGCGGTTTGTGACATCGGCGGGCGACGTTCTGCGAAGGTCGATGATGACCGCTGACCTGGGCCTCAGGCTGGGCTCGACGTCGTGGTGCCCCCTTTGGAGTTCGCCGCGGATGCGGGCTGTGGCCGAATCGCGGAACATGGTGTAATTTCTCGTCCCTTCTCGGCCTCGTTCCCTTCGGCTGGCGCTTCGCCCACCGTCTCGCGGCCTTCTCAGGCGGGCATCGTCTCCAGCGTTAGAATGGACGGCGATGTCGTTCACGGTCGTCCCTCTATGTAATCTGTCGATTCCTCTTGGCACGCGTATACCGTTTGGAGCCGACTTCACGCTTCAGGAACTTCCTCCTTGGGTGAAGGAAGACGGTGAGATTCTTGCCGGGATCAGTGGCAGCGATCGGCGGTTGGTTGGTGAGGCGTCGAGCGCACTTGTCGCGGAGTACGAGGCCGATGCCATCGGTTTGCCGGACCCTAAATGGCCTGGCGACAATCCCAAATCCATTCAGGAGTTAAAGTTTCAGTCGGCGATGCTCGCGAATCTGGCCATCTGGCTCAGCCAGCCTTGTCCGGTTTATTTCACCGTAGTTTTTCATGCGTTAACCCGATTGGCGAGTGGGGAAGTAGCTCGGCCCCCGATCATCTTACAGACTCAATGGCACACGCCGATGTTCTGCCTCCCGGAATTTGTCTCGAATCCTATTAAGCCTCACCATTTGCGGAAAGCCGGCGAGATTCATCGCATCGTCTCAACGGTGCCCCGTGGCAACGTTGTCTGGGCCGCGCTCCGTGCCTTTTGGTCTGCCCTGACTTCGAGACCAGTTGATCTCCGGTACCCGCTCTTCTGGCAAGGGCTCGAATCTCTGTTCGCCTCTGAAACCAAGGCGTGGAAGGTCACGGAGCTACTCTGCAACAGGATTTCTTTTTTCCTCGCGGATAACGCCGGGGACCAACAGGCCCTTTTCCGCAAGGTGGAGACCTGCTACGAGACGCGATCCAAGATTGTCCATGGACGATGGAAGCCCGGACCTGGGATCGATAGGCAGATGGCTGACACGGAAAACATTTGCCGCACGGCGATGCGCCACATTCTTGAAAAACCGGCGATGGTTGACGCGTTTATCTCGCCTCGGAGGGACGACTTTCTTGACGCGTGGGTCCAATCCGGAACATTTACGCCGCCGCCGCCATTTTGATGAGACTACCCGGGGCAAATACTCGCGGGCCAATATTGACGGGGCAGGCATGTCGAATATGGCGACGGAGGCGGCAGGTACAGTAGCAGCCTGCGGCCCCCTGGCGGGAGAGCCCGGTTTTCGGTGCGCCGGCGGTTCGCTGATTTTGCAGTCAGTGATCCTGGGTGTTGAGGAGCGTTCGCGGGGGGTGGGGACTGTCACTTTCGCGTGATGTAGGACGGCGTCGGGGCACGGGCCCCGCGCGTGGTCGAGGAGTGGGGTGGTGGGGCGGGGTGACTTTTTGGCCGGTGAGGAGGGAGTGGTAGCGGCCGGAGACGGTGGAGATG
>DAIDHC010000217.1 GCA_027452065.1 Bryobacterales bacterium | reverse complement strand
TGGGGGAGTGTTCCTGGAGGCTGGCGAGCAGGGCGGTGACGGACTCGCGGAAGCGGATGCCCTCTTCGCGCGCTTCCTCGGTCCGTGAGCGGGGCTGGAGACACTCCATCGGCCACCACTTTTCGGTGACGATTTCGATTTCGGGCACGGGGGTATTGTGTCATAGCGGGCGCGGCGGGCGCGGTGGGGCGCGGCGGGTGGGTCCCGCGAGGATCGTTGGGTGGGTGATTCGGATGGTGCTGCGAGGAGGTTGGAGTGCGTAGGGCGTTCGCGGGCAGGGGACGCGTGCGACGGGGCTGGGAGAAGCTGGGCCGTGGAGAGCGCATGGTTGTTCGGGGGACAAGCGACGGAGCCGGGTTCGCCGGCTGGTGCAGATAGCGTCGAGGTAGAGGGCGGAAGGCCAAACGGCGGCGGATCCGGCGCCGATCGTATGTTGACGACCAAGGGCTCGTCGCCGTAGCACGATGGGGGAACAGGCCAAGTGACGCAGGCATACCCTCATCGGCGGGCGTCCATGCAGGAGTAGCCCTCGGGATGTCCGGATGCGTCTTAAGGTAGTAGAATCGAGAATCTAGGTGAAGGGAGGTGATAGAGATGGGCTACCAGTCACAAGTGCTTCGTTTGCAAACGGATAGCGATTACAGCAAGCGGCTTCCGATCCACCTCTGTGGCGAACTGCTTCGGCTCCTCAGGCCGCTGATGACCTATTCAGTGCGGATGGCGGTTGAAGGCTCCAGCGTCGCAGCCGGACGTACGCCGGGTTGGTTGGCGGCGGCATCCGATGTCCGCTTTGTGGATTACGCCCGCGACGGCAACGATACTTTGATACGGCTAGATTTACCTGCTCTCGGCACCGCTGCACCGGAACTCTACGATCAAAAAGAGTTGTGGCCGACTATGCCTGCCGCGGAATACACGGCCGTCGACGTCTTTTCGGGGGTGGTGGATGAGGTGGACCGGGGCGATCGAGACAGCCTTCGGTACGACCGGCCTTTATTGCGGAAGTTGAGCTCCATCCGCCGAGTCTTTTCGGAACATCTGCATTCAGTGGCGCTACCCTACGGATCGAATGGAGCAGCGCGGTTTTGCCTGTTGACCGAGAACACCACCGCCGTGGCAGGCCGTCTGGCGGATTCAACACCCCAACCACAGGAGGTCAGGGTGGCCGGCCAACTCGACATGATCCGTCGAAGTACGCGGTCGTTCGGGCTGCAGCTCGATGACGGAAGCGAAGTACATGGAGTCTTGGAAAACGCGGATGAAATTGACCAGATGCGGGAGTTTTTCGGTAAACGCGTCTTGGTCCTCGGCAGGGCGATTTACCGCCCCTCCGGCTCCTTGTTAAGGATCGACGCACATGCAATCGAGCACGGCGAGGGGCAGCCAAGCATTTTTTCTCGAGTTCCACCGTCGCGGTCACGCCGCATCCCGCAGGTCCGCAAGGTAACTGCGGGGCAGGGTTGGGATTCCTTTTCGTCCTACTTCGGCTCCTGGCCCGGCGACGAAACGGACCAGGAGTGGAAAGAGATGATGCTTGAGCTCAAGAAATGAGCAGCGGCCCGCTGCTGTTGGACACCACTATCGTACTTGCGCTGGTGCGCGACAAGGACCTGGGAAAACAGATCACGTCGCAGTTTGACCTCGAGAGCGCGGTACACCGGCCCTTGATTTCGATTGTCACGGTGGGAGAGATCTGGGCGCTCGCGGACCAGTTTGGTTTCGGGGAAAGCAAGCGGGAGTTTCTCAAGAAGGTGTTGGCCACACTCGTGGTCCTCGATATCAACCATGAGACGGTGCTGGATTCGTATGTGGAAGTTGACCGCGCCTGCAGAAGGGCAAGGGGCGGCGCCAGAGTTCTCTCAAAGAACGACCTCTGGATCGCCGCGACCGCCATGGCAGCGAATGCCGTGCTTGTGACCACGGATAAAGACTTTCTCTGCCTCCACCCCGAGCCGTGCGCCGTTCACTACGTCGACCAGGTGATCCCCAAGAAGGGGGAGTCGCCAGCTTAGCCAAGCTGGAGAAGCCCCCTCCGTCATTCATCGGCTCGGCCCATTCCCCATCGAGTTTGCTCGCTCGCCGGCCAACAACGTCCTAAAACCAAGGTGGCGTTTGGCGGTGAGATCCTCAACCGGTCGTCGGGCGGGATGCGCGCCATCAGGTTGATTGGTATCGAGCACCGACAATCGTGAGGCGAAAGCACGACACGCACTCGACCGGATATTGCGGGCAAAACTCAGCTTGACGCTTCACATTGGCGATCTCGGATTCCCTCTTCTTATTGGGCCGCGAGGCACTGGGCAGAGTGTCCAAAGCCGAGCGCTTTTTGAAAGTCCGCCGGCTATTGTGATCGGCGTGCAGGCGGCGCCGGAAGTTGTGTTTCATACGATCAAGAGCTTTTGCGGCAGTCGCAACCTGACGGCCTGCGACGCGGCCTGTGGGGAGTGCGCTTCGCGACCGCTACGCGCTGGCTGCCGCGAACGACGACCTGAGGCGGGGGAGAGGCGGAAGGACTAGAATGTTTCGCAGGAGCGCGGGAGCGATGATGCGGCTGGCGGCGATGGCGATGGCGGCGGCGCTGGCTGCACGCGCGGCGGCGGGGGGCGGGGAGGCGCCGTCGATTGAGACGATCCGGAATCGGATGGCGGCGAGTCTGGGGCGGCTGCCGGATTACACGTGCCAGATGCGGGTGCTGCGGTTCCAGCGGTGGTCGGCGGCGGCGATGTGGGCGGCGGTGGATACGATCGAGCTGAGCCTGACGGTGATCCGGGGGCAGGAGACGTACGGGGCGGGCGGGAACCGGAAGATGGAGATCACCGACCTGCGGGCGCTGGTGCCGGACGGGTCGATCGGGGAGGGGGCGTTTGCGGGGATTGCGCAAGGGGTGTTCGGGAGGGCGGGGCCGGAGTTCGAATACCGGGGCACGAAGAAGTGGAAGGGGCGGAAGGTATACCGGTTCGACTACCGGGTGAGCCAGGCGGCGAGCGGGTATGAGGTGGTGGAAGGAGGGTTCACGGCGAGGGTGGCGTACGAGGGGACGTTTCTGGCCGATGCGGAGACCGGGGATGTGCTGAGGCTGGAGATGTCGGCGGTGGAGATGCCGGAGGAGCTGGGCATTGACAAGCTGACGAACCGGATCGACTACCAGAGGGTGGCGTTGAACGGGAGCAACTTCCGGCTGCCGTCGGAGGCGGAGATGGAAGTGACCGGGACCAACGGGGCGCAGACTTTGAACCGGATGAAGTTTTACGGCTGCCAGGAATATCGGGGGGAGGCGAGGATGGTGGAGGGAGACGGGAAGCCGTAGGGTGGGGCGGTCTATAATTGAAGGGCGGCGGGCCGGCGGGGGAATCAGCGGGAGACGGCGCCGGGGGCGAACGGACTAAGGCGTCGGACGAGGACACGCAGTGATTCAATTTGTAATGGAGACGGACCGGCAGCTACTCGAGGAGACGCTGCGGTTTGCGCAGCAGCAGGTGCGGCGGACGATCGAGCGGACGCCGGATTTTTACCCGATGTACACGCGGGACGGGAAATGGAAGCACAACGGGGAGGCGTGGACGGACTGGTGCTCGGGATTTTTTCCGGGGATGATGTGGATTTTCCGGAAGAGGGCCGAGGGGGGGACGGTGGAGGCGCGGTACTGGCAGGAGCAGGCGGAGCGGTACACGCGGCCGATTGAGAAGCGCAAGAAGGACGCCGAGAGCCAGGACCTGGGATTTCTGTTTTTCTCGACGTATTACCGGTGGCACCGGTTGACGAAAGACGCGCGGCTGAACGAGGTATTGATCGAGGCGGGGCGGACGCTGGCGGCGCGGTACCGGGAGGCGGGGCAGTATTTGAGCTCATTCGTGAGCGAGGACTCGCTGTTCATCGATTCGATGATGAACGTGGGGATGGTGTTTTACGCGGCCAATGAGACGGGGGACAAGCGTCTGCGGGAGATGGCGCACCGGCATTGTCTGACGGCGCGGCGGGTGCTGGTGCGGGGGGACGGGTCGACGGCGCACGAGGGGATTTTCGACATCGAGACGGGGGAGTTCATCCGGCAGAGCACGCAGCAGGGCTACCGGGGGGATTCGTGCTGGAGCCGGGGGCTGGCGTGGGCGATGTACGGGTTTGCGACGTGTTACGAGTACAGCCGGGACGTGCGGCTGTTGAAGACGGCGGAGGAGTGCGCCGATTATTACTTGCGCAACGCGAACGCGGACGGGATTCCGCCGTGGGACTTCAACGCGCCGGCGAGCCGGAGGAACCTGCTGGACACGTCGGCGGCGGCGATTGCGGCCTCGGCGCTGCTGCGGCTGGGGCGGCTGCTGCAGGATCCGATGAAGGGGCATTTTTACTCGTCCTCGGCGCTGATGACGCTGCGGATGCTGTGCGAGAAGCACGTGGGGAAGAAGGACAAGAAGTGGGAGGGGATACTGAAGGGCGGGGTGTATCACGTACATAAGGAACTGGGGGTGGACGAGAGCGTGATCTGGGGGGAGTATTTCTTTGTGGAGGCGCTGGACCAGGCGCTGGGGCAGTTGTAGGGGGGTGTGCTGGGGAGGTATCCCGGGGCGCTTTCGCACCGGCCGGGGGGTAATAGGGCCGGTGTTATAGTGAAGGCAGAAGCGGTGGACCGGAGAGGCGCGGCGTGGTGAAGCAGTTTGCGTTGTACGGAGCTCTCAGTTTTGCGATCGCGCTGGCGGTGTGGGCGGGACCGTGGAAAGACGGGGCGGGGGCTGACGGGGATGTGAAGCCGGCTCCGGCGCAGACGGCGGCGTCAACCGCGGCGGGCACGGACGAGCCGCGGGTGGAGATCACGCCGCGGGTGAAGCCGGCGGGCGACGCGGCGGTGACGCACGGCGACATCCGGGTGGAAACGGAGCTGGTGCTGATCAACGTCACGGTGACCGATCCGCTGAACCGGTTTGTGACGGGGTTGGAAAAAGAGCATTTCAAGCTGTTTGAGGACAAGTCGCAGCAGGAGATCGCGCAGTTTTCGAGCGAGGACGCGCCGCTGAGCGTGGGGCTGGTGTTCGACTGCAGCGGGAGCATGGGGCCGAAGCTGCAGAAGTCGCGGATGGCGGCGGCGGAATTTTTCAAGACGTCGAATCCGAACGATGAATATTTTCTGGCCGAGTTCAACGACCGGCCGAAGCTGGTGGTGCCGTTCACGCACGACGTGGAGGAGCTCCAGAACAGCCTGACGTTCACCTCGAGCAAGGGGCGGACGGCGCTGCTGGACGCGGTGTATCTGGCGATGAATCACATGCACAAGGCGCACAATCCGAGGAAGGCGTTGCTGGTGATTTCCGACGGCGGGGACAACAGCAGCCGGTACACGGAGAGCGAGATAAAGAACGCGGTGCGGGAAGCCGATGTACAGGTGTATGCGATCGGGATCGTGGAGCCGATGGCGACGCGGGGGCGGACGGCGGAGGAGTTGAACGGGCCGAACCTGCTGGCGCAACTGGCCGAGCAGACCGGAGGACGGGCGTTTCAGGTGGAAAACATCAACGAGCTGCCGGATGTGGCGGCCAAGATCGGCGTGGAGCTGAGGAACCAGTACCTGCTGGGGTATTCGCCGACCAATAAGACGAAAGACGGAAAATACCGGCACGTGCAGGTGAAGCTGGTGCAGCCGAGGGGGCTGCCGCCGCTGAAGGCGTACTACCGGCTGGGGTATTATGCGCCGTACCGGTAGAGGGCCGGTGTGGGGACGCGGGGCCGGGCGGATGGCTCTGGCGGTGATGGCGGCGGCGGCTTTGGCGGGGCAGACGGCGGCGCCGGCCAAGGCGCCTTCGGGCAGCGCGCCGGCGCCTTCGAGCAAGGACCAGGCGCCTTCGAACAAGGGGTTGACGCCGGAGGAGCCGGCGACTTTCAGCACCGACATCCGGCTGGTGGTGCTGCACGCCAGCGTGATGGACAACCGGGGGAAGCTGATCACGAACCTGCAGCAGAGCGCGTTCAAGGTGTTTGAGAACGGGGCGCCGCAGGAGATCAAGCTGTTCCGGCGGGAAGACGTGCCGGTGTCGATGGGGATTATCGTGGACAACAGCGCCAGCATGCGGGAGAAGCGGAAGCAGGTGGAGCTGGCGGCGATGGACCTGGTGAAGGCGTCGAACAAGGAAGACGAAGTGTTCATCGTGAATTTCAACGACGAGTCGTACCTGGACCAGCCGTTCACCAACGATCTGAAGAAGCTGGAAGAAGCGCTGGGGAGGATCGATTCGCGGGGCGGGACGGCGCTGCGGGACGCCATCAGCGGGTCGATCGACTACGAGAAAAAGCACGCCAGGAAGGACAAGAAAGTGCTGCTGGTGGTGACCGACGGCAACGACACGGCGAGCGACGACCGGGACACGCTCGAGAAGCTGACCGACAAGGCGCAGCAGAGCGGGGTGTTGATTTACGCCATCGGGCTGTTGAACGACGAGGAGCGGCACGAGGCCAGGAAAGCCAAGCGGGTGTTGAACACGCTGACGCAGGCCAGCGGGGGTGTTGCGTATTACCCGAAGGAGCTGGCCGAGGTGGACTCGATCACGCTGCAGGTGGCGCACGAGATCCGGAACCAGTATGTGATCGCGTATTCGCCGTCGGTGCAGGCGCTGGACGGGAGTTTCCGGCAGATCAAGGTGACGGTGAACGGGCCGGGGCGTCCGGTGGTGAGGACGCGGACGGGGTATTACGCGACGCCGGACAGCGGGGGGAAGCAGACGCGAGGGGCGCCGGGGGAGTGACGGGATTTCTGTGGCAGGCGACGAAGGGGAGCCGATTGAGGCCGTGGAAAAGTTCGTATTTACGATGGAGAATAGAAACATATTCGGGAATTCCGGCGGAAACGATTGGATTTCGGGAATTTTGGGGATTTGTTTGGGCGCGGCGTAGGGAATTGGGGCGATTCCTGCGGTGGGCGGAGAGGGTGCGGGGGGGCGGATAGACGGGGCGGGGCGCGGTCTACCGATTCTGGAATCCAGCTCTCATTTTTCTACGATTGCCCATAAGCGGGAGGCTTGCGGCCCCTTACGGCAGCTTGTCTTTTCAACGGAATTCCTTCTGGCCCGTGGATTGCCTTGTAGCACCGGAACCTACACCTCCACCTGCCGGATTGAGAAAGCGGGAGCGGATGGGAAGAACGCAAAAGAGAGATGAAGGAAAGTATATGACTCGAGGCTTGAAGTATTCCATCGGGATTCTCGGCGTGCTGATGCTGATGGCGGCGCCGGGGCTGCGGGCGCAGACTGTAACCACAGGCGACGTGGCGGGCGTGGTGTCGGATACGACGGGCGCCGTGGTGGCGAACGCGGCGGTGACGTTGAAGAACACGGACACGGGCGACACGCGCACGGTGAACACGAACGATTCGGGCGGTTACCGGTTCACGTTTTTGAAACCGGGCAATTACACGGTATCGGCGCAGTCGGCGGGGCTGAAGACGGACCTGGTGACGGTGAAGGTGCAGGTGGGGCAGGCGGCGACGGTGGACATGGTGGCGAAGGTGGAGGCGACGCAGCAGGTGGTGGAGGTGACGGGCGCGGCGCCGTCGCTGAAC
>DAIDHC010000216.1 GCA_027452065.1 Bryobacterales bacterium | reverse complement strand
CGCGTCGATGAGTCCGAGCACGCCGGCGTGAACGAGGTCCTCGAGTTCCACGTGAACCGGGAGATTGGCATGCACCCGGACCGCAATGACCCGTACCAGGGGTAGGTGGTCCAGAATCACCTGATCGCGCTGAGAGAGCTTTCTTGCCTTCGCAGCCGCCGTTGTTGCCTTCATTGGCTCTCCATCCCTTCGCATTTCTCTTCGCCGGCCTTTCGGGCGGCGCTGGCGAAGGGTGCAACAGGGAAGCCAACGGCGACATGCCTGTAACTATAAGAAAAGTAAATCTTTTCTCTGGACCGCGAGACCCTCGATTCCCGTTCTGAAAAGGCCCGCAATCCCACCCGGAAACAGACGTTCCACTTTGAATCGAAGCCGTTCGATACAGGCCCCTCTCTTCTGTATCGGCCGGGACAACCGTCGCCGCCAGAGTCCCGCCGCTGAATCACGGGGAGAAAGCCGCCCTACTCCGTTTCGCCCCCAGGGGGAGTGCCCCGAGAATCGGCCAAATGCCTGCCCCTGCTACGATGTCTGGAGATATGCGCCTCCGCCCCCGCCGGAGACCCCGCCGCTCTTCCGGCGGAGCGATCCTCCTCGCCCTCCTCGCCGTTCTCCCCCTGCCCGCCCAACCGCCGTCGCCGCTTCAGAACCCCGGCTTCGAACAGAGCCAGTCCGGCCTACCCTCCGGATGGACCCGCGACCTCAACCGCACCGGCAAAATGGGTTCGGTCGCCCTGGATCGCGCCAAGCGTCACTCGGGCCAAGCCTCCCTCCGCCTCGATCCCAGCAGCCGCAACGGCGGAGAAAATCCGCTGGCTGTCTTTCAACTGATTCCCGGCGATCCCTATCGCGGCCGGCGCGTTACGATCTCCGCCTATATCGCCACCCAAGGTGGCTCAGCCGCGGTCGTCGGAATGCTTGCCATTGCCAACGGCACGCCGCCCCGTCTGGTCACCGCCCCGCCCGCCGCCAGCCCCTCCTGGACCGAAGTGCGCCAAACATTCGACGTTCCCAACCAGCCCGGCGTCCAGCTCGCCTTCATCTGTATGGTCTACGGCCAGTCCGGTAGCGCCTGGTTCGACGACCTGTCGCTCACCCTCGACTCCGATGCCGGTTCGGCCCCGCCGCCCGCCGCCGCCGCTGCCTCGGAAGCCGGCGCCGCCACGGCTCCGCTCCAGGCTACCGTCGCGGTGAACGCCGGCCGCATCCTTCGTCCCATCCCGCCGTCATTGTTCGGAACCAACATCGAGTGGCGCTGGAACGCCAACCTCCTTTGGCAGGAGAAACAGCGCCGCGTCGATCCCGACCTCCTGCGCCTCACCCGCGATCTCGGCGTCACTCTCATCCGCTTCCCCGGCGGCGTTTACTCCGATTTCTATCACTGGAAGCAGGGCGTCGGTCCCATGGATCGCCGCCCGCTCGTCCTCCACGAACCCGGCAAGGACGATAAATCCCGCCCTTTGTTCGGCACCGACGAGGCGCTCGGTTTCGCCCAGGCCGTTGGCGCCGAACTCCTCATCACGGTCAACGTCGGCACCGGAACGGCCCAGGAGGCGGCCGATTGGGTCCGCTACATCAATGCCCACGGCCGCAGAGTCCGCTACTGGGAGGTCGGCAACGAGGTCTACATCAACGATCACACCCCCATCTCCCGCGCCGACACGATGAGCCCGGAGACTTACGCCCGCAAATTCCTCGAATTCTCCGCTGCCATGCGCGCCGCCGATCCGGGAATCAGCATCGGAGCCATCGGCGGCCTCAATCGCGGCCGCTACTCGACCGTCAGCTATCCCGACTGGGACCGCATCGTGCTCCAGCGCGCCGGCCCGGCCATCGATTTCTTCTCCGTCCACGACGCCTACGCTCCCCTGATCTACCAGGACGGCCAGGACCTTCGCACCGTCTATCGCGCGATGCTCGCCGCCCCCGTTGCCATCCGCAAAAATCTCGACGCCGTCGCCGCCGAGATCCGCGCCAACGCCCCCTCCCGCGCCGATCATATCCAGCTCGCCGTCACCGAGTGGGGCCCGGCTTTTCAGTTCGATTTCCGCACCTCCTACGCCGATCACTCCAAAACGCTCGGCTCCGCCCTCTTTGCCGCCTCCGCCCTCAAAACATTCCTCGAACAGCCCCAAACCACCATCGCTAATTTCTGGCTGCTGAACGACGTCAGCTTCCTCGGCTGGATCGGCTCCTCCAATTCCCGGTTCCCGCCCGAGCCCCTTTGGACGCCCACTCCCCGTTATTACGCCTTCCAGCTTTTTACCAAGCACTTCGGCGCCCGGCTCGTCGAAACTCAAGTCCAATCGCCCACCTTCAACAGCGAAACCGCCGGCTTGATCGACGCCATTCAAAACGCGCCCGACCTCGATGTCGTCTCCTCGCTCTCCGCCGATGGCCGCACTCTGTACCTGATCGCCATCAACAAGAGCTTCGATTCGCCGGTCGAGGCCTCCATCTCCTTGCGAGGCTTCTCGCCTTCCCCGAAAGCCGCCGCCTGGGTGTTGAACGGCTCCGGCATCGATGCCAACACCGGCACCCGCATCGTCGCCGTCCCCGGCCTCCGTCTGCCTGCTCCCGCCCAGGACCCGGTCAATCCCCACTTTCTCCGCGGCGGACCCGGCGAAGTCACTCTTTCGCAGTCCAGCGTCTCCTGCCGCGGCCCGCGCTTTTCCTACGTCTTCCCCGCCCACTCGGTAACCTCGCTGGTCCTCGATCGCTCCGGAGATCGCTCCCGGTGAGCCCTCCCGCGCCGCAACCCCTGGTCTCCGTCATCGTCCCCGCATACCGCCGCCCGGAATCCCTCCGCCGCGCCGTCGAGTCGCTCCTCCGCCAGGATTTCGATCCCGCCGCCTACGAGATCATCGTCGTCGACAGCTCCCCCGACGATGTCAACGCCCGCCTGCTGGCCGAACTCGAAACCCAGGCCGCTCCCTCACTTCGATGGTTTCGCAAAGCTCCCGAAGGCCCCGGCCCTTCCCGCAACCTCGGCGCGCATCACGCCCACGCCGCGTTCCTCGCCTTCCTCGATAGCGACTGCGCAGCCTCGCCCCAATGGCTGCGCTGCGGTTTGGCCGCCTTCGACGACGGCGTCGGCATCGTCCAGGGACGAACCGTCCCCCAAACCGGCACCCCCCACCACTTCTTCAACCGCACCCTCGAAGTCCGCCAGGAAAGCTTCCTCTACGAAACCGCCAACATTTTCTACCGCCGCCAGGCGTTCGTCGAAGGGGGCGGTTTCCCGCCCGACCTCGCCGGCGCGCTCGAGCTCCCCTTTGGCGGTGAAGACGTCGCCCTCGCCTGGACCGTCAAGCGCGCCGGCTGGACCACCCGCTTTGCCCACGACGCCCTCGTCGAGCACGACGTCCGCCGCTTCACATATAAGGAATGGCTCGTCGATCATCATCTTTTCATTGTTCCCCATCTCATCTCGCGATTTCCCGAGCTCCGCCGCTTCTTCTTCGCCCGCTATTTCTTTGACCGCTACCAGGCCGCACTCTCTCTCGCCTTCCTCGGTCTCGCCCTCGCTCCCCTCACCTGGTTCGCCCTCGCCCTCGCCTCTCCCTATTTTCTGCTTCGCTCCTGGGAGCCCTCGCGCACCCTCCGCGGACCGCTCCGTCTCGCCCGCGCCTTCCTTTACCTGCCTCGCGACACGGTCTCGTTCTGCGTCCTGATCTCCGGCAGCATACGCTTCCGTACGCTGTTACTCTGAATCCTCCCGGCCGCCGGTAACAGGGTCCTGCTATAGGCCGTACTGCCTTGCAATAGGAGGTGTTTTAACGGTAAAATCCTCTGAACAGCGGGTCGCCCCGTGTGTCGCCGCCCCGGCGTGAATTATAAGTCTCTCGGAGGTGGATTCGTGTCTTCCGGTCCGGAATCTCGCTTTGAGCGCCTTACCAACGGCGGCGCCCTCGTCCCCGGCGCACTGATCCCGGCCGAACGCGATCCCGACATGTTCGACGTCCGCTCTTCCCTGCGCACCATCGTCGAATCGGCGCGTCACAACAAATTAATTGTAATTTCCTGTGCCCTGATTACTCTCGCTTTAGCCATCATCTATGTAATCGAATTTCCGCCGATTTATAAGGTCGATGCCACCATCGTCGCCGAGCCCTCCACCGACGCGGCGCGCGACGCTTTTTACGTCAACTGGGACGTGTTCCGCAAAGACGACGCCCGAACCGAGATCGAACTCATCACCTCCGCCTCCGTCCTCAAGGAAGTCGTCGAAAAGCTACATCTCTCCTACGATGACGTCTACCACCCGATCGGCTCCGAGCTCACTTACCTCTGGCAGAAATCCTGGATCGGCCGCCACTATCGCGCCATCAAGCGGAGCATTCTCCCGCCCGACCCCGACGAGTTGGCCACCGATCCGAAAATGGAAGCGCTGGGCAAGACCATCGCCGACCTTCGCGCCGGTGTGATGGTCGTCCCCGTGGGCGATTCCAACGTCGGCAAGGTCACCGTCAAGGGGCCGAACCGTAAGGTCTCCGACGTCACCAACACCCTGCTCGATGTCTACCTCGCCCGGCGGGACGCCATCCACCAGTCCGAGGCCAGCCGCTCCCTGCGCATCCTCGGCGAGGAGGCCGACCGCGCCGGCCGCGAACTTCAGGACATCGCCTCCCGCCGCGTCGCCTACGCCGAAAAGCACACCCTCGGCTTCGATTTCCAAAAAGAAGTTCAGGAGCTCAAAGACCTCACCGACCTCGAAGCCAACATCGCCAACTACCGCGCCAAGGCCGCATCCCTCGATGCCAGCTTGCAGTCGCTCGACAAGGAAATTGCCGGCCAGCCCGAGCGCCGCCGCATCTCCTCCACCACCGAGCTCAACTCCGTCCGCGAAGCCGCCAAGATGAAGCGCCTCGACCTCGAGGCCCAGCTCATCCAGATCCGCGACCACTATCGAGCCGACTCTCCCGAAGTGAAAGAGCTGGAATCCGACATCGCCAAGCTCGACCAGATCATCGCCAGCAACAAGGAACAGGTCGAACGCGGTTCCACCGAGGGTCTGAATGCCGTTCAACAGCAGCTTGTCACCAACCGAGATAGCGTGCGCAGCGAGCTCGTAGGAACCCGCGCCGGTCTCAAAGTGATGGAATCCACCGCCGCCGGCCTCCGCGCCGCTCTGGCCGATGTTCCCGAACGCCAGAACGTCCTGAAAGACCTGGATCGCCAGTACAACGTCGCCGCCGAAAAATACCAGGCGCTTCTCGAAAAACGCAACGTCGCCGACGTGTCCCTGGCCACCACCAAAGCCGCCATGCCCAGTCTCCGCGTCGTCGATTACGCAGCCCCGCCCGGCGGGAAATGGTGGCCGAAAACCAAATTCCTCTACCCCGGCGCCATTCTGGTCGGCCTCATGTTGGGCGTCCTCGTCGCCTATGCCCGGACCACCCTCGGCGGCCACGTCTTGCAGTGCCGCGTCGAGCGCGGCCGCGGCATGCTGCCCTTCTACTCCACCATTGGCATTCCCCAAGGCGAGCCGGTGCTCATGATCTTGCCCCGCGGCAAGGTGCAGAGCGAATTGGGAGACTCATGATCGTTAGCCTGAATTCCAACGGAAACGGAAACGGGAATGGAAACGGAAACGGCAAAGGCCACGCCGCCCGCATCTTCTCCCGTCTCTTCAATCCCCGTCCCTCCCCCGCCACCCCCGACCTTTCGCGCTTCCGCCAGCTCGCGGTCCGCCTTCACCAGGATCTGCCCCGGTCCTCTTCTCCCCGGTCCGTGCTCCTCACTTCTCCGTCCGCCGCCGCCACCCCGGCTCATGCCGGCCCCGCGCTCGCCCGCGCCCTCGGCGATCATCTCAGCCGCCCCGTCCTGTTGGTCGACGCCGATCCCGGCGGCCACACCTCCGCAACCGAGGGCGTCAGCGGCCATCTGAATTGTGTCTCCGCTCCCGGCTTTGCCGATTTCCTCCTCCACCCCGCGCAAGGCATCGAGCCCTTCATCCTTCCCTCCAGCCGTCCCTTCGTCTCCTTTCTTTCCGCCGGAACCGCCGAGGCCCGGCAGAAGATCGCCGGCGCCGAAGGGATCGAAGCCCTCGCCTCCGCCGCCGCCGCTCAGTTCGATTTCGTCGTCTATTGCGCCGGCCCCCTCACCCACGATCCCATCGCCCTCGCGCTCGCTCCCCTGGTCGGATGCGTCCTCCTGCTGGCCATCGAAAACCGCACCCGTCTCAAAGATCTCGATCTTGCCCAGGACACGCTCAGCTCTTGCAATGCCCGCAAAATGGGCATCTTGCTCACCCGCGCCGAATCCTGAGCAGCCCTCATGACGCTTCCGGGCCGCAGCCACAACCCGATCCGCTTTCCCCTCCACGACGCCTCCGTTCTGCTCACCTGCCTTGCCGTCGCCTCCGTCTCCGCGCTCTCTCTCCTGCTTCTTTCCTCCTTCAGCAGCCGCAAGCCTCTCGCCGTCGTCCTCGGCGCCGTCTTCTTCTGCCTCGCAGCCGCTCTCTCCGGCAATCCGCGCCTCCTGTGCCTCTGGATGCTCATGATCACGCTCCCGTTCAACCTCAGCAAGTACTTCGGCCCCATGATCATGAACGGCGGCGAGATCGCCTACCGCATCGAAATCAGCGACGTCTTTCTGTTCGCCCTCGCCGCTTTCCTCGCCGTCGATCTGGCAACCGGCGTCCGCCCCGGCATTCGCGTCCCTGCCATCGTCTTCCCCGCATCCCTCATCTTCCTCCGCGGCTGCTACGACTTCGCCGCCGGACCATGGCCCGCCAGCGCCGGCCACGAGACTGTCCGCATGGCCAAGGTCGCCCTTCTCTTCCTCGTCGTCGTCAATGAAATCGAGACCCCGCGCCGGTTGATCCACTGCAGCTCCGCGCTCATTGCCGGTCTCCTCGTTCAGGCCTCCGCCGGCCTTGCCCAGTGGTACAAAGGCGCTCCTCTCGGTCTCGAAATCCTCGGCGAAACCAACTCCCGCACGATCCAGATTCTCTCCCAGACCTCCGTCGAAGGGATGAAGGTGTGGCGCGTCAGCGCCTTCATGCTCCATCCCAATCTGTTCGGCGCCTATCTCGCCGTTCTCCTCCCCACCGCGCTCGCTCTCTTCCTCCTTCCCCTGTCAAAATCCGCCCGGCTGTTCTTCGTCGCCGCTTCCGCGCTCGGCGTCTCCGCGCTCGTTGCCACCTTGTCCCGCTCGAGTTGGCTCAGCTTCGCGGCCGCCTTCGCTCTCTTCCTCACCCTCGCCCTGGCTCACCGCGGCCTCCGCCCCCGCGCCGCCGTCTTCGCCGCTGGCTCGCTCATTGCGCTGCTCGCCCTGGGCCTCGCTTTCGGCGGCACCATCTCCTCCCGCCTCTTCAATAGCAAGGAAGACGCCACCATCGGCCGCGAGCTGTTCAAGGAAGACGCCAGGCGAATGATCGCCGAAAAGCCCTTGCTCGGCTGGGGACTCAACAGCTACACCAACGAGGTGGCGCCGTTTATGAAGGTCTCCATCAATTCCTTCGAGGGCAAGGCCCTGCCGCCCGTCCATCACATTTATTACCTCTGGTGGACCGAAACCGGCATCATCGGCCTCGGCATTCATCTCTTCGTCTGGGGCGCCATCGTCTGGACCGGCATCCGCAACCTGCGCGTTGCCGACAAAACCATGTACGCCGTCAACGCCGCGTGTCTCGCCGGCATCCTCGGCTTCGTGAGCGACGGCTTCTTCAGCTTCACCCTCCGCATGAACGCTCCGCTCAAGCTCTTCTGGGTGATGGCCGGCATGATCTTCGCCATCCGCTACTGGTGGCTTCGCGACCGCTCCGTCCGCCGCTTCGTTTATGTCGCCGCGCAAGCCCCCGGCTTCGATCCCCAGCCGGTCGCCGGCGAGGGCGCCCTGCTATGAGAGACGCTCCCTTCAGACCCGAAGCTCCCGATCCGGCCGCCGCTCCTGTCGCCCTCGATCCGAATCAGCCGAACGGCCGCCCTCACGCCGCCGCCGTCGGCGTCCCCTCCGATGACCTCGCCTTCCGGGTCCTCAAGAATTCCTCCGTTCAGATCGTCGGCCGGCTCCTCATCGGAATGAGCAGGCTCGTTCTCGCCGGCATCATCGTCCGCACCCTCGGCCAAAGTATCTTCGGCGAATACTCGCTCATCTTCGCCCTCCTCACCGTCGCCGAATGGCTCCTCGATTTCGGCACCTGCGACGTCTTCGTTCGCGACATCTGCCGCGAGCCCGCCTCCGCGCTTGGCAAGTTCCGCATCCTCGCCTCCGCCCGCGCCTTCCAGTTTCCCGCCGCCTTCGTTGCCCTCGCCCTGGTCCTGCTCGTCATGCACTATCCCCGCAGCACGTTCGAGGCCGGCCTCCTCGCCGCCCTCAGCATGTTCTTTTACGCCGGCGTCCTCATCTACCGCGTCGCCTTCCGCGTTACCCTCACCATCGAGCGCGACGTCGCCGCCGAGCTTGTCTCCGTCATCGTTCTCCTCCTTTCGGTCGCGCTGGCCTGCAAAGCCGGCTGGGGCCTCATCGGCATCTTCCTTGGCCAGATCGTTTCCCGCGCCGTCTTTCTCCTGCTCTGCGTCGCCTTCGGCAAGGGGTTCTACTTGCCGTCCTGGCGCGACCTGCGAACGCCCGGCGCCCGCGACGCCCTCCGCATCTGCGCGCCCATCGGCGCCAGCGGTCTGCTGGTGCTGGTTTACGAGACCGTCGATATCCTCCTCCTCTCCCGCCTGGCCGGATTCAACGATGTCGCCTATTATTCCGCCGCCCAGCGCTTCATCTGGCCCCTGCTGCTGGTCCAGCAGTCCATCGGCAGCACCATGTATTCGGTCATCGCCTCCCATTGGCCCCACTCTCCCAAGGCCTTCGCCGATGCCTGCCAGCGCTGCTTTGAAACCGTGCTGCTGGTCGGCGGCGTCCCCATCGTTTCCATGGCCGCCGGCGCATACTTCTTCGTGGGCTTGTTAGGCCACCGGCTTCTCGAGGGCGCCCCCGTCCTCCGCATTCTCGCCGCCATCTGCTTCGTGAAGGCCGTCTCCTCCACCATCGGACCCGTCTTGTACATCGTCGGCGCTCAGAAGCAGGTCCTCCGCTTCGTTACCGCCGCCCTCGTCGTCAAGACCGCCGCGGTCGCTCTCATGGCCCACCTCTACGGCTATATGGGAACCGCCGCCGCCGCCATCACCGTCGACACCCTATGCGTCGCCGCTCCGTCCATCTATCTCGTCCAGTCTCTCACCAACTACCGCGTTCGCTGGAGCGTGCCGCTCAAGATCCTCGCCAGCGCCGCCCTGGCCGCGGTCTCGTCCATTTTCCTGTTACGCCAGCATGCCTTCGCGGCCGCGGTGCTGGCGCCGGCCCTCTATGTCGCTTTGATTTTCCTAAGCAAAGCGGTTCGCATGGAGGATGTCCGGCTTCTCCTCCGGCGCCAACGGCCGCTGATCCCTGCTCTGGACGGAGCCGATGCGCTCTGATCCGTCAGCGCGCCTCCGGCGCCGCGCGCCCCGGGGCGCGGCCCGATACTCTCGGATAGGAAAGGTGGCATGAGTTCTCGAAAACTCAATTTTGGCGGCGTCGAGGTCGCGGTCTTTTTCCCCGAAGGCCTCGGACGCCGGATTCGAACCCTCGGCGGTATCCTGCCCAACCGCGCCCAGCGGCATCCCGATCACGCCCTCCCGCTCCAAAAACGCGACCTTACGCCGGAGGCCCAAGCGCTCCAGGATCGCGTCGACCGCATCGAGTGGTATCACACCATCGATCTCGGCAACGGCGTCGTCACGCCCGGCTGGTTCGATCTCCGGCCTCACTTGAGCCAATACCCGCTCCCCGCCCGCCTCGATGGCTTGCGCGTCCTCGATGTCGCCACTTTCGACGGCTTCTGGGCCTTCGAGTTCGCCCGCCGCGGCGCCGCCGAAGTGGTCGCCCTCGACATCGATTCCTTCGCCGAGGTCGACATGGCGCCCCGCCTGCGCCGGTTGAAAGATCCCGAATATTTCAGCCGCCAGACCGGTGAAGGCTTCCGCCTGTGCCAGCAGGCGCTGGGAGCCAACGTCCGCCGCGAGGTTCTCAACGTTTACGATCTGTCGCCCGAGCGCCTGGGAAAGTTCGACCTCGTCTTCGTCAGCGACCTCCTGCTCCATCTCATGAACCCCATGAAGGCGCTCAACAACATCGCCAGCGTCACCCGCGGCTCCGCCATCATCGCCGACGTTTACGATCCCCACCTGCCCGAGCGCGAGCGCCTCATGAGCTACCAGGGCGGCGTCACTCACAACATCTGGTGGTCCATCAGCTACGGCGCCCTGGAACAGATGGTCCACGACGCCGGCTTCTCCCGCGTGGAGCTGAAAAACAAATTCCTCACCGGCTACCGCGGAATGAAACCCATTCTTTGGCACGCCGCATTTCAAGCCTGGGTATGACCACTCCCTCTCCAATGAATCCTATGCTTGCCGCCTCCGTCGTCATTCCCACCAGGAACCGCAGCAGCCTTCTTCGCGAGTGCATCGACTCGATTCTGTGCCAGACCATGCCGCCGGACCGATTCGAGATCGTCATCGTCGACAACAACTCGAGCGACGACACTCCCGCCGTTGTCGAGCAATGGATTCAATCGGCTCCCTGCCGCATCCGGTATCACCGCCTGACGCGCGACTGCGGCCCGGCTCACGCCCGCAACGTCGGTGTCCGCCTCGCCGAAGCTCCTCTCATCGCCTTCACCGACAGCGATTGCCGCGCCGACCAACGCTGGCTCGAACTCGGCGTCGCCGCCTTTGCCGACGGCGTCGGTTTTGTCTGCGGCGTGCTTCTCCACAAGCCCGAGCAGAAGGTCCAGTTTTTCTCCGGCGCCTACGACGAGCTCACCAGCGAGCATCCCACTTACCCCACCTGCAACTCCATTTACCGCCGCGACCTCTTCCTGGAGATGAACGGCTTTGACGAGAGCCTCTGCTTCCGCACCTTCTTCGACAACAAGCCCGTGGAATGCGCCGACACCGACCTCGCCTGGCGCATCAAGGAGGCCGGTTGGCGCAACGTCTTTCTGCCGAATCTCGTCATGTACCACGAAGTCCCGCTGCGTACGCCCCTCAACTGGATCGTCGATCCCTACCGCATCTATTCCGTCCCCGCCCTCGTCAAGAGGCATCCCGGCCTCCGCAAAGTTCTTCTCCAGGGCGGCGTGTTTTTCCGGTTCGAAAACGCGCTGTTCTACGTCGCCGCCGCCGGAGTCGTTCTCGGCGCGCTCCTCAATCCGTGGTTCCTGCTGCTCTGCGCGCCCTATCCGATTCTGCTGGCCTCCATTCTCCGTCATAATCTCTCTCTCACGCGCCTGCCGAAGCTTTTCGCTCAACTCGGCCTCCTCACCGCGCGCCAGGCCTGCCTCAGCGCCGGCCTGGTCTATGGCAGCATCCGCTTCCGCAGCCTGGTTCTATAATTCGGCTTTATGGCCACCAGTCTCTCCGCCGGAATCCCGCCTTCCTCCGCGCCCCGTCCCGGACCCAAGGTCGCCATCGCCTCCATCGGCATCGGAAGAATTCAGCGCGGCTTCGAACGCGTCTTCGGCGACTTGTTTGAAACCGTCCGGGACGATCTGGACATCACCTTATTTAAGGGCGGCGGCCCTGCCGGCCCGGCCGAGCGCATTCCCGCGGGCCTGAAGCGGGCTTCCGCTTTCGCCCGGCTGATCCCGTTTCGCCGCCTCGCCGGCTCCGAGTACAAGACCTATAAGAACGATTGCCTCGCCTTCGCTCTCAGCATGCTGCACGAGATCCGGCGCGGTGACTACGACGTCGTTCATGTCATCGATTACCCTCTGGCGAAAATCCTCGGCACGCTCAAAGCCGCCGCCGGCTTCCGCGCCCAGCTTCTGTTCACCAACGCCTGCTGCATTCCGCCCCGTCTTTATCCCATGCGCAACCACATCCAGCACTGCTCCCAGGTCTTCTACGAGCAGGCGATCGGCGAAGGCGTTTCTCCTGCCCGCGTGACTTTGATTCCCCTCGGCGTGCATACCCGGCGCTTTCAGTCTCCGCTGAGCCGCCTCGAGCTGCGCCGGAAATACTCCGTCGGCGAAAACACTTTCGTCATTCTCGCCGTCAGCGCCGTCAAGCGCCCTCACAAGCGCGTCGACCATCTCATCGAAGAGATCAGCCGCGTCCCAGGTGACATTCTGTTCTGGATCGACGGGAGCCCCGAAGATCCGAGCCTACCCGCGCTGGCGCGGGAGAGGCTCGGCGCCCGCTGCCGGTTCAGCCTCGTGCCCACCGCCGGCCTGCCGGAGCTTTACGGGCTCGCCGATCTCATGGTCCATGGCGCACTCGAGGAGGCGTTCGGACTGGCCATCGTCGAGGGCTTCTCCGCCGGCCTCACCGTCCTCACTCACGACTCGCCTCATTTTCACTGGCTGGTGGGCGGAGACGGCACTCTGGTCGACATGAACGCCCCCGGCCGCCTCGCCGCCAAGGTCTCCGATCTGCTTCAGAACCGCGAAGCCCTCGCCCGCAGCTCGACGCAAGTCGCCGCCCGCATGCGCGCCCGCTTCGACTGGTCCGCACTCAAGCCCGCCTATCTCGACATGTACCGCAATGTTGCCGCCGCCGGGCCTTCCCGGGCTTCGTCCCGTGCGCCGCGGGTCCCGGCGCAGGAGAGGACCGCGTGAGGCTGGCGCGAAGGAACTGGCGGGAAACGCGCACCCTTCTGCGCGCCGATTACGCCCGCTTGTGCCAAATGCTTTCCGATGAGGAAGGCCGCAAGCCGCCGATGATGTTTTGCCATCCTTCCTTCATCTGCGTGTTTCTGCATCGCGTCTCCAACCATTTCCAACGCGGCGGACATCGCTTCACCGCGCGTTTCTTCTGGCACTTGAACCTTCTGGTCACCGGCGCCGACATCAGCGAGCTTGCCGATCTCGATGCCGGCCTGGTGATTCTCAGCCCTCCCGGCACCGCGATCATGGGCCATGCCGGACGAAATCTCACGGTGATGCCTTGCGCCGGGCTCGGCGGGGAGACCGGCAGGCGCGAGGATGTCGGCGGCGGCCCCGGCGTGCCTTTTCTGGGAGACGATGTCGTCCTCGAGCCGCATTGCGGCGTGCTCGGCCCGGTCCGGGTCGGAAGCAGAGTCCGTGTTCCCGCCGGCATCGGACTCACGCAGGACGTCCCCGACGACGCGTGTCTGGAAGGCCCGCGCACGCGTCTGCTGCCGAGGCGCAATCCGTGAGCTCGTCCATTTGCCAGGCCTGCGCATCCTCGGGCCGCCTCTCCTGGGCCGGTCTCGCCGCTACGCTCTCGGCGGACGTCCGCCGCTTCCTGAACAAGTCGCCCGAAGTCGTCGTCCCCGATGACTGGAAGCATCGCCTCAGCGCCTTGTGCACACCTCAGATGATGGCCGTGTTCCTTTACCGCGCATCGCATTTTCTCCATGCACGCCGATGGCGCCGCGCCGCGGCGCTGCTGGCCCGCTTCAACCTGCTTGTTCATAAGGTGACGCTCCCGCCGGAAAGTTGCATCGGCCCCGGCCTGCTGCTGCCGCATCCGGCGGGCGTCACATTTTCCGGCACCGCGGGCCGCGATCTGACTTTGTACTCGCTCGCGGTTTGCCTGCCCTTGCCCGCCACGGTCTCCGGCCGCCGCGCGCCGCGCCTGGGCGACCGCGTGACGCTGGGCGCTCATGCCGCCGTGATGGGTCCGGTCTCCATCGGCGACGATGTCAAAATCGCCTACTCGCTGCGCGTCGCGCGCGATGTGCCGCCCTCCGTCATGGTGGTCTCCAGCGCCTTGCGGGTTGCCGTTCGCGCCACCGCCGGTCCGGTCCCGGAGCGGAGTTAGCGATGCGCGTTTCCGTCGTCATCCCTACTTATAACCGCGCCGCACTCCTGGAGGCGACCATACCGGCCTTGATGTCGCAGCGCACCGAACCCTGGTTCGACTACGAGGTGATCTTTGTCTGCAACGGCGCAATGGACCGCAGCCAGTCCGTTCTCCAGCAGGCGGAGGCGGCCCATTCAGGAAAGCTTCGGCAGTTCTACATACAGCCCACCGGCGGGCCGTCGGCGCCGCGCAACGTGGGCATTCGCGCCGCCACCGGCGACGTAGTCATCATCATGGACGACGACGTTCTGCCGGACTCCGACATGGTGCTGCACCACGCCGCGTTCCACCGCGCTCATCCCGAGCCGGCCTTCGCCGCCCTCGGCGAACTCTACGTTCCCGAGGAGTTCCTGCGCGATCCGATGGCCGTGTTTCACAGCTTCCCCTACGACGAAGTGCGGACGCTGGGCCGCCTTCGGTATCTCCACTTCTGGACCTGCAACGTTTCCTTCAAGCGCCAGTTCATGCTCGACCACGGCATGTTCGACGAGTCCTTTCTTTACTACGAAGACGTTCTCTGCGGCCACAAGCTCGAAGCCGCGGGGATGGAGTTGCGCTTCGTTCCCGCGGCGCGCGGCCAGCACCTGCATCAGTTGAAGCCGTCGGGCGTCGCCGCCAAGGGCACGTTCACCGGCAAGTGGCTCTACGCTTTTCTCGATCGCGTTCCCGACCCGGTGGCCAAGGTGCGCTTCGGCGTGCTGAGCCGGGACTTGCCTCCGGCCGTGTTTGTCCGGCGATGCCTGAACCGCGTGGGCTTTTCGATGATCGATAATCCGCTCGGCCTCGGTCTGCTGAAAGCACTGGGCGCGCAATCCGAACGCCGGTCCCGGGTGACCGATCTTTACCACTACATCGTCTTCCGGCGGAACATGCTTTCCGCGTATCGCGAGGCCGGGCGCGCGGCGAAGCGGCCGAGGCCGGCTGCGAGAGCCGACGCAAGCTGGGTCGACCGCGGCGAGCCGTAGCGCGGCCGCGCGAAGCGCTTACGGTTTCACGCCCAACTGCCAGTCGAGGAAGCTGATCTCATCCGTCATCAGGTCGATCTCGCGCGAAACCGGCAGGCCTCCCGAGTGCCCGGCCGCGGTGTCGTAGTGCAGCAGTACCGGCAGCCCCGAGCCGGTCGAGGCCTGCATCAACGCCGTCATCTTCCGCGCGTGAAGAGGGTCCACCCGGGTATCGAAATCGCCGCTGACAAAAAGGATGGCCGGATACTTCCCGCCTTTTTTGACGTGGTGGTAAGGAGAGTAAGCGTAGAGAGTGCGGAACTGCTGAGGATCGTCGGCCGAGCCGTACTCGGGCACCCACCACCGCGCCACCTTGAAACGGTCGTACCGCACCATGTCGAGCAGCGGAAACCCGCACACAATCGCCCGGAACAGGTCCGGCCGCTGAGTCATCGCCGCGCCCATCAGCAGCCCTCCGTTGCTCCGCCCCTCGGCCGCCAAATGCTGGCGGCTGGTGTAGCCAAGCTTGATGAGCGTCTCGCCGGCGGCGTAGAAATCGTCGAACACGTGCTGCTTGCGGTCGAGCATGCCGGCTTCGTGCCACTTCTCGCCGAACTCGCCGCCGCCGCGCAGATTCGGCTGGGCGTAGACGCCGCCCTTTTCGACGAAGGCCGCCGCCAGCGGCGAGTAAGCCGGCGTCAGCGAGATGTTAAAGCCTCCGTAAGCAAACATCAGCGTGGGATGGCTGCCGTCGAGTTTCAGGCCCTTCTTCGCCACCACGAACATCGGCACCTTGGTCCCGTCCTGGGAGGCGTACCAAAGCTGGCGCGTCTCGTAGACTGCCGGATCCAGGCCCGCCTTCGCCCGGAACCACAGCGCCTGCTTGCCGGCCTTCATGTCGTAGCGGTAGATGGCCGGCGGCGCCAGGAACGAGCTGAACGAGTAAAAGCCTTCGGGCGAGCCCCAGCGGCCGCGCGGAGCCTCCGCGGTGCCGATGCCCGGCAGCGCAATCGTCCGCAGAGGCTTGCCGCCGGGGGTGTAGATCTCGACACGCGACCGCACGTTGTCCAGGTAGCTGGCGGCCAGCGTTCCCCCAACCGCCGAAAAGCCGGACATCACCGCCTTAGTCTCGGGCAGAATTTCGGTCCAACGCTCGGGCTCGGGGTGTTCGAGATCCACAGTATAGACGTGCCAGTTGGGCGCTTTCCAGTTTGTATGGAGGTACAAACGGTCGCCGGCAAGCTCGGCGTGGAATTCGGCGTCGATGCCCTTGGCCACGGGAACCACCGGCCCGTGCGCGGCGACGTCCTGGGCGAAAATCTCCGTCTTGCCGCCGGCGCCCTTGTTGACGTCATAGATCAGGTAGCGGCCGCTGTCGGACAGGTCGGCGCCGATGATGTAGTCCTTGCCGTAGCCTTCGCCGAAGATCTCGGCGTCGCCGGAGGGATCGGTCCCGAAAGTGTGCACGCGAATCCGCGGGCCGGCGGTCGTCGAGAAAGTTGAGTAATAAACCCGCTTGCGGTCCGGCGTGATCCGGACGCTGAAGTAGCGCCCGCGCGGAAAGCGGTCGGTCAGCTCGGTGCGCGTGTCGGTGTCGAGGAACGTCATGGTGGTCTCGTCCTCGCCGCCCTGCCGCAGGCCGTAAGCGATCATGCGGCCGTCGCGCGAGACGTCCATCAGGCTCACCGCCGTGGTGTGGTCCTTGTTCATCGGGTTGGGGTCCACCAGCAGCACCGGCGTTCCGTCCGCGCCCTCGGCCATGAAGAGCCGGGCCTGGTTCTCTTCCGGCGTGCGGCGCAGGAAAAAGAACCGGTTGCCGCCTTGCGCCGGCAGGCTCGAATACTCGACGCGTGCCAGGCGTTCGAGCCGCTGGCGGATGGCGTCGCGGCCCGGAAGCTTGTCCAGAACCGAGGAGGTGTACTCGATCTGCGACCGGATCCAGGCGCGCGTCTCCGGGCTGTTCTGGTCCTCGAGCCACCGGTAGGGGTCGGCGATGGCGACGCCTTGGACAGTGTCGACCGCGCCGCCGGTCGGCGTGGAGGGCGGGGAGGGAATGGTTTCGGCCATAGCGAGACCGCCGAGCAGAACAGTGGCAAGCGCAGCGCGAATCATGCATTCCAGCTTACCCGAACCGAATCGCACCGAAGCCGGCGCGCGGCTGGGCGGCCGGGCGTGGGGAGCGGAGTGGGAGCGAAGCGCGCGGCCGGCGGGCCGGTGGCGGGCGCGTTGGGATCGGGCTTGCTCATCCGGGTTCTGTGTAGACGAGAGCGGTTCGGCGGATCGAGAGGAAGCGCTGTAAGTCGGAGGCTGGATGGGGATGAGTGGGGCGGGAGTTTGCGAAGGACAGCGTTGGCGGGCGACTGCGATGGCGGGCGGGCGGCGGGGCTAGGATGGGAATTATGAGGGCATGCCGGTTGCATCAGCCCGCGGCGGTGGAAACGGCGCCGTTGCGCATGGAGGACGTTCCGGTTCCTGAGCCGGGGGTTGGGCAGGTGTTGATCCGGGTGAAGGCTTGCGGCATCTGCCGGACGGACCTTCACGTGATCGAAGGCGAGCTGCCGCCGCGGCGAAGGCCGGTGACGCCGGGGCACCAGGTGGTGGGCGAGGTGGTGCGGGCCGGTTCGGCGGACTGCCCGCTGGCGCCGGGCGCCCGGGTCGGCGTGGCCTGGCTGCACTCGACCTGCGGCGCCTGCCGGTTCTGCCGTGCCGGGCAGGAGAATCTTTGCCTGTACGCCGGTTTCACCGGGTACACGCAGGACGGGGGCTTCGCCGACTATCTACTGGCGCGTCAGGATTTCGTGTATCCGATTCCAGAGGGATTTCCGGACGTGCAGGCGGCGCCGCTACTGTGCGCCGGGATTATCGGGTACCGCTGTCTGCGGCTGTCGGGGATTAGGCCCGGAGACCGGCTGGGGTTGTACGGATTCGGGGCGGCGGCGCACGTGGCGATCCAGGTGGCCCAGCACTGGGGGGCGACGGTCTACGCATGCACGCGGGACGAGCGGCACCGTCTGCTGGCGATCGAGCTGGGCGCGGCGTGGGCGGGTGGGACGACGGAGAAGCCTCCGGAGGAGTTGGACGCGGCGATTGTGTTTGCTCCCGCGGGCGAGATTGTGCCGGCGGCGCTGGGGGCGCTGCGCTACGGAGGGTCGCTGATTCTCGGCGGCATTCACATGAGCACGATTCCGGCGCTCGACTACGATCTGCTGTATCACGAGCGGTCGGTGAAGAGCGTGGCGAATAACACGCGGCAGGACGGGCGGGAGTTTCTCGAGCTGGCGGCGGCGATCCCGATTCACACTCAGGTGCGGGTGTTTCCGCTCGAGGAGGCCAACGAGGCTCTGGACGCGCTAAAGAACGACGCCTTCCAGGGCGCGGGCGTGCTGTTGGTGCAGGCGTAGCGGGGCGCTAGCCCCAATGCTGTTTACTGAACAATCCTGATTCGCTTGGCGAAATTGAGCCGGCGCGTTTTCCCCCGCCCCTGCGTGGGGGCATGATGGGGCAGTGTCAGCAGACCGCCGTTGAACACATTGCTTTCATGACGGACCCGTCGAGGCGCGCACTGCGATGACGCGAGGATCGTTTGGCTAAGAGCGCGGGGTCTGGAACGACTGCTCTGAACGCGGTCCCACCGACGGCCGGGGGCCGCACAACTTTGCCGAGAGCCGGCGCGCGCATCGTGGCCTAACAGCGGAGGCGCAGTCCGGACCAATCCTCGCAAATGAGAATGGAGTTGGCGGGGTTGGCGGGCATGTACTTGAGCATCGCCGGGCCGAGGAGCCGCGTGAGGTCGGGGGGGAGGGAGTCGCGGAAGGGCGCGATGTCCTGCGAGGCCGAGTATTCGACGCCCGCGACCATGTAGCCATAAAAGACCGCGGAATCGCTGAAGTCGGTGATCGTGGCGTCCGCCAGGCGGCCATGGAGGTGGACGAAGATGCGGCGGCGGCGCTCGCGCTCCTGGGGCGAGATGCGAAGACGCAGCAGCAACCACGCGGTGATCGCTGCGACGGCGCAGAGTCCGGCCAGCGCGGGCCAGAGGAATCGAGGGGCGGGCATGCCGGCGATCTAGCGGACCGCGGCTTCCTCGAATGCCTTCGAGTAATCGGACAGAAACTGTTCCAGGCCCTTGGTGGTCAGAGGGTGGTGGAAGAGCGACTCGAGAACTTTGAAAGGCATGGTGGCGATGTGCGCGCCGGCCTTTGCCGATTCGACCACATGCATGGGCGAGCGGATGGAGGCGGCCAGGATCTGAGTGGGGAAAGCGAAGTTCCGATAGATAGTGGCGATATCGCGAATGAGATCGATGCCCGATGCGCCGATGTCATCCAGGCGTCCGATGAATGGGCTGACGATGTAGGCGCCGGCTTTGGCGGCGATCAGCGCCTGGGCGGCGGAGAAGCACAGCGTGACATTGGTGCGGACGCCTTCGCGGCTCAGAATGGAGCAGGCGCGGATGCCGTCGGGGATGAGGGGAAGCTTGACGACCACGTTGCGATGGAGGCGGGCGAGGCGCCGGCCCTCGGCGACCATGTCGTCCGACTTCGTCGAGACCACCTCGGCGCTGACGTCGCCGTCGATCAGAGCGCAGATCTCGCGAATGCGGTCCTCCAGCGGAACGCCCTCGCGCGCGATCAGGGAGGGATTCGTCGTTACGCCATCGACGATGCCCCAGGCTGTAGCGTTCCGGAGCTCGTCAAGATTGGCGCTATCGAGAAAAAACTTCATGCAGATCAGTCTCCCGCGACGACGGTGTTCTCCAGTGTGCCGAGGCCTTCGATGCGGACGGCGACGCGCGAACCGGGCAGCATGGGTCCAACGCCGGGAGGTGTGCCGGTGGCGATCAGGTCTCCGGGCTCGAGCGTCATGAAGGAGGTAACGTACTCGATTATATCATTGACGCTAAAGATCATTTGCTGCACGGAACCGCGTTGTTTCAGCTCTCCGTCAAGGAGCGTTTCGACGATCAGGCTGCTGAAATCAACATCCTCGCAAGGGGTCAGGCTGGGCCCGGCGGCGCAAAACGTATCGAAGCCCTTGCCGCGCGTCCACTGGCCGTCTTTCTTCTGCAGATCGCGGGCGGTCACGTCGTTCACGCAGGTGAAGCCGAGGAGATAATCCCAGGCTTCGGCGGCCTTGACGCGGCGGGCGCGGCGGGCGATGACGAGACCAAGCTCACCCTCGAAATCGACGCGCTGGGATTGCGGCGGATAGACGATGTTGGCGCCGGAGCCGATCAGCGAGGTGGTGGGTTTCAGAAAGATGAGGGGCTCGGAGGGGACTTCATTGCCCAGCTCGCGGGCATGCTCGGAGTAGTTGCGGCCCACGCAGACGATCTTCGATGGTGCGCACGGCGGCAGCAGGCGGGCGCCGGGCGGCAGCGAGTCGGCGGGACCGCTTCGGACGGAAGGGTCGGCGTCGGAGGCCCAGGGGGCGGTTTCCGGATGGAGAGTATAGCGGACGATTTTCATGAGACGACGGCTAAAAGTATAGCGGCTGTGGACGCGTATCGGGTGTTGACGGGATACACGCGGGGCGGTGGCGTAGCGTCATAATAAGAGAGTATGAAGACAAGGTGGGGTTGGCGTGTCTCCTTGGCCGCGTGCGCCGCGCGCGGCCGGTCGCGGAGGGGTGACGGGCGCCTTGTCCGGAGCGCCGGCTTTTCGCTCGTCGAGCTGCTGATTGTAATCGCCATCATCCTGATCATTCTCGCGGTCGCGGTGCCGAAGCTCACCAGCGCCCGGATGCAGGCGCAGGAGATGGGGGCCATCCAGGCGATTCGGACGTTGAACACGGCTCAGCAGCAGTATTACTCACAGTTCGGCCGTTACGCGAACACTCTGCAGGAACTCGGCCCGCCCACCAGCGGCACGCCGGGGCCCTCGGCGGCGGATCTGATACCGGGCGACCTGGCGTTGGGCACCAAGCAGGGCTACGCGTTCACGATGACCACGACGCCGCAAGGCTACACCATCAACGGGAATCCGGTGACATTCGGCAGCACCGGGCGGCGGACATTCTACAGCGATCAGTCGCTGGTGACGCGGGAGAACTGGACAGCCGAGCCGGCGGGGCCGACGAGCAAGGAGTTGGGCTCGGTGGCGGCGAAGTAGCCTCGAGTGGCGAACGTTAGCCGCGGGACAGCCGTTCGGCTGGGTTTGGTTCTGGCCGCGGCGCTGGCGCTGCGGTTGTATTTCGCCTGGAATTACACCAGCCATAATCCACACCGCGCGCTGGGCACCATTCCGTTCCTTTTTGAATCCGGCAATATCGCTCATTCGTTGGCCACGGGCGGAGGATTCGCGTCGCCGTTCCGCGTGGACACCGGGCCGACGGCCTGGATGACGCCCGCTTATCCCCTGATTCTGGCCGGCATTTTCCAGGCGTTTGGGACGTATACATTCGCGGCGTTCGCCGCCGCCATCGGGCTCAACATCCTGGCCAGCGTGCTGACCTGCGTGCCGGTTTACTTTGCCGGGCGGCGTCTGGCCGGCGAAGGCGTGGCCACGGCGGCGGCGTGGATGTGGGCGGTGTTTCCGAACTCGATCCTGCTGGCTGTGGAGAGCGTTTGGGACGCTAGCCTGGCGGCGCTGGTGGCGGCGCTGCTGCTGATCGCGACGCTGCGGCAGGTCGGGAGGCGCGGATGGCTCGCCTGGTGGTGGTACGGGATGCTGTGGGGCGCCGCGCTGATGATCAATGCGACGCTGGGCTCGATGATGCCTTTGATGGCCGGTTGGGCCGCGTGGCAGGGACGGGGTGCGGACCGGAAGTGGCTCGGCAGACTGGCTGTGGCGGCCCTGGCGGCGGCGCTGTGCTGCGCGCCGTGGACCATCCGGAATTACCGCGTCTTTCACGCTTTCGTTCCGTTGCGGTCGGTGCTCGGCCTGCAACTCTGGATGGGGAACAGTGAGCTGGCCAAGGACGTCTGGCTCGGCGAAGGGCACCCCATCCGGGACACGGCCGAGCGCGAGAAATACGTCGCCATGGGCGAGATCGCCTACATGCGCCAGAAGCGCGACCTGGCCTTGGTCTACATGCGGGAGCATCCGGCGCGCGAACTGCATTTGATCACCCGGAGGATGGTCGCGATCTGGTCCGGCGGGACGACGGACCCGATTAGCTACTGGTTCCAGCCCCACTCCTGGTGGTCGCGTGGGGTGCTGCTGTTCAACCTGCTGGCGGCAATCGGCATGGCCGCCGGAGTGGTCATTCTCTGGCGCCGGCGGAGTGTGTATGCATTCCCGGCCAGCGTCCTGCCGGTCGTGTATCCGTGTGCCTACTACCTGACGCTGGCGCTGCCGCGCTACCGCCTGCCCATCGATCCGGTGGTGCTGCTGCTCGCCTCGGTGGCGCTGGCCGCCGTGCCCCGCGGCCGCTCCCGGCCGGCCTGATCCCAAGCGAGGCTATCGTCTGATGCGGCGCATCCAGTTGCCCCAGGACAGGCCGGCACGGGTGGAGACTATGGACGCCCCGAAGGCGCCGGCGAGGGTGAGCGCGAAGGCGCCGGAGGTTGGTTCGGCGAAAACGAAAACGTTGCGCGCGTACGCCGAGTCCGAGGGGATGAAGTAGGCCATGTACTGGGTGGCGAAAATCCAGTTGCGCGAAGCCGCCGACACCAGGAAGCCGGCAAAGGGCCACTGAACCGCGAGAAATACGGCGAGAAAGACCGGACCGGCGAGCAGGGCGAGTCGCCCGTCGGACCAGCGCGCGCCACGCGCGCGGACAACGTCGTACGCAAATGCGGCGGGCAGGAGCAGCAGGGGAAATTCGGGCGGCACAAGCGAGGTGACCTGGTGGTAAACCGGGCCGAGCTTCGGCGCGGCGGGGAACAGCGGAAGGATCCACGTCCACAGACAGCCGATCAGCATCAGGATGCCGGCCGCGGCGGTGGCGGCCCAGCGCGAGAAACTGGCGCGCGATGTGGCCGCCAGAATCAGCGGAGCGACCAGGGCGACGATCAGGTAGAACCGCGCCGTGTGCATCAGGATGCGCAGCGTCTGCTCCATGAATGCGCCCATCGCGCCGCCCAGCAGGAGCGCGGAAATGTACAGAAAAAGCATGTTCAAGCGGGAGCGTAGGACGGGAGAAGACGCGCGGTTCATGGCTCCGAGGATGAGAATGAGCGTGCCGAGGCGAATCGACAGGATGCCAAGGATAAGCACCGTGTGCGGGGGGCTGAGCACCTTGACGTCCAGGCCGTAGGCATTGTGCCACCAGTTGTCGAAAGGCGCCGAGACGATCATCGCCAGGCCGCCCCAGGCCGCGATGAAGGCGCCGAGCGGAGCACGGAAGCCCCACAGGCGCACGGAGGCGGGGCGCAGCGCCGATGCCGGCAGGTACGTCGTCGAGAGGATGAGGAAGCCACAGCCGGTCCCGGCCAGCACGCCGCACAGATAGATGAACATGTGCGCCGGCGTCCAGAAGCTGTCGCGGCCGATGCTCTCGTGCCACGAAATGTCCCACACGCCGCCGATGGTGGCCGACGTGGTCGCCAGCACGCAGCACCAGACGTACCAGGGCACGGCGGCGTTGTCGGTCACCGGAACCGCAATGGGCTGGGGCAGCGAGGTTGCATGGGCCATGGCGCGCCTCCGAGACAATGGTAGCCGAACCGGAGGCCAGTCGCGGTTAAATGGGAGAAGCATGAAAGCCTTGGTTTACGTTTCTCACAAGAAGACGGTGCTCGACCCTCAGGGTCAGACCATCCGGGCTGCCCTCGCCGG
>DAIDHC010000215.1 GCA_027452065.1 Bryobacterales bacterium | reverse complement strand
CTGATAGAGAGGGCCGCGGAGGGCGTCGGGATGGCGGCCGTTGTCGATCATCTGATACTCGAAGCCGACGACGTAGATCTGGGCGCGCTCGGCGGGCTTGATGACGGCGCGGTCGGTGGAGGCGTGGTCGAGGGCGTAGTCAACCTGCTCTTCGAATTTGCGGGCGCCGGGCTTGGCGGTGGAGCGGGTAAGGACGGGGAAGGCCTGGATGTCGTACTTGACGCCGCTGTTGCCGCCGGGGGCGATGCGCCAGTCCCATTCGAGCTCGAAGTCGCGGTAGGTTTCGCGGCTGACGAGGTCTTCGGTGATGCGGGCGTGAGGGACGGCGGAAAGGCAGCCGTCATCGATGTGCCAGGCGTCGCCGGGGGGCTGGAGGGTGGAAGGGTCGATCCAATGGTCGTAGGATTTTCCGTCGAAGAGGGAGACCCAGCCGGCGGCTTTCTGGTCGGCGGTGAGGGTGTTGTGATCGGCGGTGGTTTGAGCGAGAGCAAACAGGGCGAGGGCGAGCGAAGCGAGGGTGAGTTTCATGGGATGTAAGAGAGCTTTTCCATGTTATCGCCGAAGACGGGCAGCCAGCGGGACGGGGAGGGGGTGCGTGGGTTTGCGGCGCTTGTCAGGGCGCGTGTCCGGCGTCCGGGGCGGACGCGTTGAGGTCGACGATGCGGCGGACTTCGATCGGCATATTGGTGGGAACTCCGCCGGGGCCGGGCGCGGACGAAAGCCGGCCGGCGATGGCATACGCGCGTTCGGGAGAGGCAACGTCGACGACCCAGTAGCCGAGGAGAAACTCTTTCGATTCGGGGAAAATGCCGTCGGTGACGGGCAGTCCATTTTTTTCGCCGCGCACCAGCTTCGCCTCAGCGGGCGCGGCCAGGCCTTGCGTAGCCACGAACTCACCGGTTCCGGCGAGCTCCTTCCCGATCGTCCGGAGGGTATCCAGATGGACCTTGATTTCATCTGGCGACCAGGCGCGATACGCGTTCACGCCGGCGCTGGTACCGGACATCATCAAAATGTATTTCATCTCCCTCGCTCCTATCAGTGGTTTGAACGGGCGGCCCGCAACGGTTGGGGGCGCCGCGGTTGAGAAAGACGCGGCGCCCGACGGGCGCCTATTTATTGCCCTGGAACATCCATCGGACGCCGAACTTGTCGTTCAAGGCTCCATAGAGACCAAAGAACATTTCTTTCAAAGGGTCAGTCACCTCCGCGCCTTCCGAGAGGCGGGCAAACAGAGCTTTCAATTCCTCCATTGTGCCTCCACTCAGATAGAGACAAACGGTGTTGCCGCGAACCGGCGTTCGGCCGGGCGCACACCAGTCGGAGGCGGAGATCTCCAGAGCGGCGCTTTTGAGCCGGGCATTGAGAGTCTTGTCCTGGAGAGCCGGAGGGAAGGAGTTCGCCGCCGGGGAATCCTTCACCTTGAGGGCGGTCAACTCGCCGCCCAAGCACGATTGGTAGAACTCCATCGCCTGTTGGCAGTTTCCGTCAAAGAAGAGATAGGGTGTCAGGTTGGTCATGTTTCTTTGCTCCTGTTTGCGCACTGGGAGTCCGCCATCGGAGCGGCGGGGAAAGCCGGCGCCGGCCCGGGGGAATCCAATCTGCGTTTTCATGCTGTAGTCGGAGCCCGCGCGCCGTTCTCTACATTCGCGGGAAAGATTTTTTACAGGCAATGAATCGGGCCGCGGGTGTCGAATTGGGGCCACCGGAATCGACATACGGGTGGAGGTTGAGAAGAGATGACAACCGGCGATGTGGTGGTGGACGTGAGCCAGGACTGGTCGCTCGCCTGCGACGTTCAGCAGCGGTTCATGCAGCGGACGGGACAGGACACGGCTTCGGTCCGCTACAGCGCGCTGTGCCGCCAGGTGCGCGCCCTGGGCGGCGACTGCTACGATTTCTTTCCGCTGACGCAGGAGCGCACGGCAGTGGTGGTAGGCGACGCATCGGGTAAGGGGCTCGCCGCGGCGCTCATGATGGCCAGCGTTCAGTCTTCGCTTCGGACCGCGGCGGGATTCACCGGGCACGACTTGGCAAAACTGCTTCGGGTGGTGAATGGGCAGGCGTACGCATCGTCGCTCGCGGATCGTTATGCGACGGTGTTTTACGGCGTCTTCGACGGCGGGACGCGGACGCTACGCTACGTGAACGCGGGGCACAATCCTCCGCTCGTGCTTCGGGGCGACGGATCGGTCGAGTGGCTCGAGTCGACCGGAGCTCCGGTGGGAATGTTTCCGGATACGAACTATGAGGAGGGCGCCGCGAGGCTGAATCCCGGCGACCTGGTGATGATGTATACCGACGGGGTGACGGAGGTAACGGATTCATCGGGCCAGGAGTGGGGAGAGCAAGGTCTTGTGAACGCGGCAGCGGCCGGGAGGCCGGAGTGTAGTGAGGACGGAGAAGACCTGGTCCGGATGATCTTCCGCTCCATGGACGACTTTTCGGAAGGCCGCCAGACGGACGATGCGACCCTGGCAGTCCTCCGCGTGATCTGATACAGGCGGTGCGAGCGCCTTCAGGGATGAGCCTGGAGGCGGCGGCTTTCGGCTTCGACGGCGCGCATGACGCGGAGGAGGTTCAAGCCGTAGATTTTGCGGATGTCGTCGGCGGAGTAGCCTTTTTCGAGGAGGGCGCGGGTGAGGGCGGGCCATTTGTCGACGCTGTCGAGGCCCTGGGGGGCGCAGGTGATGCCGTCGAAGTCGCTGCCGAGGCCGACCGAAGAGATGCCGCCGATTTTGACGGCGTGATCGATGTGGGCGACGACGTCGGCGAGCGTTGGGCGCGGGAAGGAGCGCTGGTATTCGGCGTAGAGCTTTTCGCGCTCGGCGGGGCTGATCTTGGGGTCTTCGAGGCGGTCCCAGTATTTGACGCCGGCGTCGGCGGCGGCCTGGGTGAGGAACTCGCAGGCGAAGTTGATCTGGATGACGCCGCCTTTTTTGGCGAGAGCGGCGATCATTTCGTCGGTCATGTTGCGGGGGACGTTGGAGAGGGCACGGCAGGAGGAGTGGCTGGCGATGGGCGGAGCGGAGGAGGTTTTGATGACGTCCCAGAAAGTGGCGTCGGCGGTGTGGGAGATATCGACCATCATGCCGAGGCGGTTCATTTCGTGGACGACCTGGCGGCCGAAGGGGGTGAGGCCGTGGTGGTGGGCGATGGAGGAGTCGGTATCGTCGCCGGAGGAGTCGGCCCAGTTGTTGGTGTTGGTGTGGGTGAGGGTCATGTAGCGGACGCCGAGGAGGTAGTAGTCGCGGAGGAGGCGGAGGCTGTCCTCGATGGCGTGGCCGCCTTCGATACCGAGGAGGGCGGCGATTTTGCCCTGGCGGTGGATGCGCTCGATGTCGCCGGCGGTGAGGGCGAGGGCGAAGTCGCCGGGGTAGCGGTCGATGATGTCGTGGCGGACGGTGTCGATCATTTCGAGGGCGCGGTGGGCGGACTGGTTGTTTTTGACGTAGCTTTTGGAGACGTAGACGGCGAAGAACTGGGCGCCCATGCCGCCGGCCTTCATGCGGGCGATGTCGGTCATGGTTTTGGTGGAGTGGGAGCCGATGTCGAAGCCGTCGACGGTGAAGCTGGTGACGTCGTTGTGGGTGTCGATTAAGAGAGCCGAGCGGTGGACGCGGGCGACTTCGGCGTCGGAGACGGTTTTGGTTTGGGCGAAGAGGGGAGCGGCGAGCAGGAGGGCGAGTGCAAGTCGGCTGAACATAGGATTTCTTCATGGTGGCACAGAAGGAGGAAACTCTTGAGGCGCGGGCGGTGTCTGAGATAGAGATGACGATTCGCGCGGGAGTTGGGGCGATGGCGGCGGCGCTGTGCGCGTGGGCGGCGGGGGGCCAGGCGCCGCGGTTCGGCGCCGACGGCGTGACGCGCGGCGAGCGGAGGGCGCGGACGGTGGAGGCGGGGGCGTTGATGACGATATACGGGGAACACCTGGCGGAGGCGGGGACGCGGTGCGAGGGGGCGCGCGATGGGAGTCCGGGAGCTGCCGGGTATCCGGAGGAGTTGTGCGGGACGAGGGTGCTGGTGGGAGGGAAGGCGGCGGGGATGATTTACGTGTCGGAAGGGCAGGTGAATTTTCAGGCGCCGGGGGAGACTCCGGACAGTGGGGTGGTGGAGGTGCGAGTGGTGGCGGGAGGAGTGGCGAGCGCGGGGGTGCCGATGCCGGCGGGGGCGGAGAAAACGGAGTTGAGCATTGAGGGGACGGCGTACACGGGGATGCCGGTGTGGCTGAGGGTGGATCCGCCGGCGGGGCGGCCCTGGGAGATCCGCTATCCGTACGTGCTGGGGCCGGCGGGGTTCGGATGCAACGATGTCGAGGTGAGGCGGGATGGGAAGGCGATGCCGCGGCAACCGGGGGCGCGGTGGGAGCGGCACGGGATTGTGTTTGCGGGAAATATTTGCGGCTCGTATGGGCTGAGGGAGGAACCGGAGAAGCGGGTGTTGAACCGGCTGCCGCTGCATTTGCTTTACCGGTTCGAGGAGCCGGGAATTTATGAGGTGCGGCTGACTCTGCTCGGCGCGCCGGCGGGGTTTGCGGTGCAGGAAGAGGAAGGGGAGGCGACGGAGTGGATGCGGTTTGAGGTGCATGAGGCGGGCGCGGGCCAGAGGGCGGAGTGGCTGCGAGGGGTGCGGGCGCGGGGGTTGGTGAGGGAGACGGAAGCGTTGACGGATCTGCTGCCGGCTGTGCTGGGGGTGGCGGACGAGGAATCGCTCGGGATTGTGACGGCGTATCTGTATCACACGAGCCGTTCTGTGCGGGGATTTGCGCTGAAGGGGTTGTCGTACTGGCCGGAGGAGGAGGTGAGGCGGCGGTTGGAGAGGATGCTGAAGGAGACGGGGCCAAGCGAGGAGATGGTGCGGTTTCTGGGGTGGACGCGGAAGGGGAGCGAGGGGGAGACGGCGCGGGCGGCGGCGCCTTATCTGGAGTCGGACTCGCCGGTGGTTCTGGCGGGAGCGATACGGGCGGCGGAGTGGGCGCGGGGCGGGGACGCGGCGGTGCGGGAGGCGCTGATGGCGGCGGCGGGGCACGTGATGGAGAAGGGCGATGAAGAGGACCGGGCGGCGTTTGCGATGGCGCTGGCGGCGACGAAGGATGAGCGGGCGCACGCGATGGTGCGGGGGTTTGTGGAGAGCGGGCGGGAGGAGACGCTCATCGCTTTGGTGTCGATGGGGGAAGCGGGAGACCTGCCGCTGGTGGCGGCGAAGTTGAGCGATGACGGCGGCGGGCGGTGGGCGTTTCTGGCGGGTTATGTGATGCGGAGCTACGGGAAGGCGGCGCTGCCGTATTTGCGGAACGCGCTGGCGAAGGCGACGGACGCGGGGGCGCGGCGGGAGCTTGGGAGGCTGTCGAAGGCGGGGGAGTGAAAGCGGGGAACGGGTCTTCCCTGCCCCGGCTCAGGCGGCCGCGGCTTTGGAGCGGTAGTAGAAGATAAGATCGGTGGCGGGAGGTTTGACGCCGGCCTGGCGGAACATGGCCATGACCTGGCCGCGGTGGAGGGTTCCGTGGTTGACGATGTGGAGGACGATTTGCCAGATCGGGTCCTCGAAGGACTGGCCGTTGAGGCGGCGGTAGGGGAGAAGAGCGGTCCAGCGGTCATCGGGGAGAGATGAGGCCCATTGGAGGAAGCCGTCGTGGACGGCGCTCCAGCGGGAGGCCATGGAATCGAGCGAATCGGCGGGGGCGACGGGCTGGGCGTTGGGATTGCCCTGGAGGCGGGCGAGCCAGAGGGCGTCGCTCATGAAGATGTGCTGAAGGGTGTCGAAGATGCCGCCGTGGGAGGAGGAGCGGTTCTGGCGGAGGACGTCGGGCGGGAGCGAGGCGGCGGCGTCGAGGAGTTGGGCGGTTGCCCAACGGTGGTAGCGGAGATGATCGATGAGGTCGACGAGGGGCATGGTTTCAGGGTGGCGCAGATGGGCGGCAGGAGGCAAGGGGGCTGGAGGAGGCGAGGGAAAGAGCGTAGGATGGCACGTGCAGGCGCTGAGAAAGGCGGACGCGGATGAGCATGTGCGGATGGCGGGCGGCGGTGCTGTTTTGCGCGGCGGCGGTGGGGGCGGGGGCGCAGACGGCGGGCGAGCAGATGGTGACGAAGGCGGTGGCAAGCGGGCAGGCGGCGGACCTGCGGACGTTGCCGCAGGGGCAGAACGTGCTGGGGGCAGCGTTTCTGACGCAGTTGCTCAGCCAGGCGCACGCGGGAGTGCGGAGCATCGCGATCATCGGCGCGGAGGTGGACGAT
>DAIDHC010000214.1 GCA_027452065.1 Bryobacterales bacterium | reverse complement strand
GGGAACCGGGGGCGCGGGGAGCGGGCGATGGATGTGGCGGAGCTTTTGCGGGCGAGCGGGTGTCGGGTGAGCGGGGAGCGGGAGCGCGGAGAGGCCCGGTTGGCGTGGGTGGAGGTGGAGTGAGGGGCGGTCAGCGGGCGGTGTTGGCCTCAGCGAGGTTTTCGCGGTACCAGGCGAGGGTGCGGCGGAGGCCTTCCTCGAGGGTGAAGCGGGGATCGTGGGCGAGGTCGCGGCGGGCGGCGGTGGTGTCGGCCTGGGAGTCGCGGACGTCGCCGGCGCGCGGGGGGCCGTAGCGGGGCGGGAGGGAGACGCCTTCGATTTTTTCGAGCTCGCGCCAGACCTGGTTCAGCGTGTAGCGGTTGCCGTTGCCGGCGTTATAGACGTTGCCGGAGACGTTGGGGGCGAAGGCGGCTTTGATGACGAGGGAGGCGACGTCTTCGACGTAGGTGAAATCGCGGGACTGCTCGCCGTCGCCGAAGATGGTGGGAGAGGTGCGGGCGATGAGGGCCTTCATGAAAAGCGAGAGGACGCCGGAGTAAGGGCTGGAGGGGTCCTGGCGGGGGCCGTAGACATTGAAGAATCGCAGGGCGACGGTTTCGAGGCCGAAGCAGGAGGAGAAGACCGAGCAGTAATACTCGCCCATGAGCTTTTGCGCGGCATAGGGGCTCTTGGGGCGCGGGAGCATGGATTCGACCTTGGGCAGGACTTCGGTGTCGCCATAAGCGGATGAGGAAGCGGCGTAGACAAGGCGCGAGACGCGGGCGGCGGCGCAGGCGCGGAGGACGTTGAAAGTGCCGTCGATGTTGACTTCGTGCGAGGGCACGGGGTCGTCGATGGAGCGGGGCACGGAGGGGATGGCGGCGAGGTGGAAGACGTGGGTGGCGCCGGCGACGGCGCGCTCGACGGCGGAGGCATTGCGGATATCGCCGCGCACAAATTCGAAGTGGCCGGCGAGTTCGCTCAGGTTTTCCTCGCGGCCGGTGAGGAGGTTATCGAGCACGGCGACGGAGCCGTCGCGGCGATCGAGGAGCGCGCGGACCAGGGCCGAGCCGATGAAGCCGGCGCCTCCGGTAACAAGATATCGAGAGCTCATGAAATGTTGGACGCTTCCTTTTCGAGATGGCGTAGCGATTCGACGGCGATGCGATCGGCGCCGGGGGAGAAATCGAAGGCTTCGACCGAGACCCAGCGGGCGTAGTGGAGGCGGGTGAGCGCGGCCAGGATGGGAGCGAAGGGATAATCGCCGGCGCCGGGATGGCGGCCGTCGGTTTCGTTGACGTGGACGTGGCGGATGAGGGGGAAGTAGCGCTCGATGAGAGAGGCGTGAGGCTCGGATTCATCGACCGCGTTGTGGGTGTCGAACATGGTTTGCACGGCGGGGTGGGAGACGGCGTGGACGACGGCGGCGGCTTCGGCGAGGCTGGTGATGACGTCGCACTGATTGCGGGGCAGGGCTTCGACGAGGATGGTGACGCCGCGCTCACCGGCGTGCGGAGCGACGGAGGCGACCCCGTCGATGAAGTGGCGGGTGGCTTCCGCCGGGGTAATGCCGTCGACGGCGCGGCGCTGCTGCGGGGAGCCGAAGACCATGACGCCGCCGGGGCCGAGGTCGGCGCAGAGGTCGATCAACTCGGCGATGCGCTGCCAGCCGCGGCGGCGCAGCGAGGCGTCGGGCGTGGTGACATGGAGGCCGGCGGAGGAGACCATGAGCCAGTGGAGGCCAGCAAAGGTCAAACCCTCGGAGGCGATTTGATCGCGAAGCTCGCCGCGGGCGGAGGGAGAAAGATCGGCCGGGGATTCGGAGAGCGTGAAGGGGGCGATCTCGATGCCCGAGTAGCCGGCGCGGTGGAGGCTGCGGCAGGCTTCGGCGAAGGGGCGGTGGCCGAACATCTCGTTGCAGGAGGCGTAGCGGAAGGCAGGAGTCATGGCTGGTTCAGGCTTGGGGGACGGTTTCGCGGCGCCGGGCGACGATGATTAACGACAGGCCGCGCCAGGGGAGCAGGCGGTCGGTGAGCTTCCACAGCCACACTGTCTTATCGAACAATTTCAAAAAAGCTTTGCCGATCTGGCGGCGCTGGAAGACCTTGCCGAACAGCCACCAGGCGGGACGGCCGATTTTGTTGAGTTGATAAACGGCGGAGGGCTCGAAGCCGTGCTCGCGGAGGGAGGCGATGAGCGAGGCGCGGTTGAAGCGCCGCCGGTGGCCGAGGGCGGCGTCGATGGTGCCGTAGAGGGATTCGTCCTGCGGGGCGAGGATGACGACCGAGCCGCCGGGGACGAGAACGGAGCGGATGGAGGAGAGCACGCCGAGGTCGTCGAGATACTCGAGGACGTTGACGCAGAGGACGGTTTCGAAGGACTGGCCGAGGGCGGCGAAATCGGCGGGCGAGGCGGGGTCGAGAGGGCGGACGCTGACGTTGGGGGTGCGGAGGAAGCGGTTGCGGAGGGCGTGGAGGTAGAGAGGGTCCTTTTCGGAGGCGACGTAGCAGAAGCGGCGGCCCATGAGGCGGGCGCTCAGGTTGCCGATGCCGGCGCCGAGCTCGAGCACGGTGACGCCGAGGTGGGGGCGGAGGAGGTTGGTCATCCAGTTCAGATACGCGGGCGTGCCGGTGAGATTGTTGAGCACGGCGCGGCCGTAGCGCTGGACATAGAGATCGTCGATCAACCAGAAGCGGAGGATGACGCCGAGCGCTTTGACGCCGTCGCGCCAGCCGATTTTCTTGCCTTCCTCATACGTGCGGCCGTGGTAGCTGATGGGCACTTCGTAGATGCGGAGCTGGCGCTTGGCGGACTTCATGGTGATTTCGGGTTCGAAGCCGAAGCGGTCCGAGCGAATGGGGATGGATTTGAGCAGGTCGGTGCGGAAGACTTTGTAGCAGGTCTCCATGTCGGTGAGGTTGAGATTGCAGAACATGTTGGAGATGCCGGTCAACGCCTTGTTGATCATGGAGTGCCAGAAGGGGAGGACGCGGGTCTGGTCGCGGACGAGGTAGCGGGAGCCGAAGACGGCGTCGGCGTTGCCGTCGAGCAGGGGGCGGAGGAGGCGGGGGTATTCGGTGGGATCGTATTCGAGGTCGGCGTCCTGGACGATGCAGAAATCGCCGCTGGCGTGCTGGATGGCGGTGCGGACGGCGGCGCCTTTGCCCTCGTTTTTGGGTTTATGGATGAGGCGGATGCGGGGCTCGACGGCGGCGAGGGAATCGAGGATAGCGGAAGTGCCGTCGGTGGAGCAGTCGTCGACGACGATGAGCTCGCGGTCCATGTTCTCGGGCAGGGGCGCGGCCAGCACGTGGGCGAGGCTGCGCTCGACGACTGTGCGCTCGTTGTAGACCGGGATGAGGATGGACAGAAGCATGCGGAATTTTCAGTATAGGGGTGCGGGACAGGGGTAAGGATTGAGCGGGGGCCGGGGTCTGGGGAGGCGCGAGGGGCCGGGAGCGGCAAAGGCCCGGGTGACGAAGCAGGGCACGGGTGGGCCTTTGCCGTGAGAGGCGCGGTTACGATTTGGGCGTGAGGTGGATCAGGGCGCCGTGGGTTGAGTCTTCGAGCAGCCAGAGCGAGCCGTCGGGAGCTTCTTCAATGTCGCGGGCGCGGACGTTGACTTTCCAGCGTTCGGCGGCTTTGGCGCCGCCCTGGCCGTCGAAGATGATCCGGTTGATGGACTGCGTGGCGAGGCCGGTGACGAAACCGTTGCCGTCCCACTGCGGGAAGGTTTTCGAGCCGTGGTAGAACATCAGGTTGCCGGGCGCGATGACGGGGACCCAGTAGAGGACCGGCTTTGCCAGATCGGGGCGGGTGTCGGGGCTGGCGATGGGGACTCCGTCGTAATTTTTGCCGTAGGAGACGAGCGGCCAGCCGTAGTTTTTGCCCTTTTCGATGAGGTTCAGCTCATCGCCGCCGAACGGGCCGTGCTCGACTTCCCAGAGTTCGCCGTTGGGAGCGAAGGCCAGGCCGTAGGGTGTACGGACGCCGCTGGCCCAGGTTTCGGCCGGGGTGAGGTTGGGGCCGGGGAAGGTGTACATCTTGACGACCTTGGCGGTTTTGGCGGCCTCGGTGTCGCGGGGCGGATCGATGAGCGGGATTGTGGCGGCGCCGGTTTTGCCGTAGTTCGGGTTGCCGGGGGCGGGCTTGCCGTCGAGGGTGAGGCGCAGAATTTTTCCTTCGGGCTGGTTGGGGTCCTGGGCGGGAGTGAAGCGCTGGCGGTCGCCGACGGTGAGGAACAGATATTGACTGTCGGGCGAGAAGGCAATTTGAGCGCCTTCCTGTCCGCCTTTACCCGTGGGCATCTGGCGCCAGAGGACTTCGAAATTTTCGAGCGCAGCGGAATTTGCCGTCAGCTTGAGCGTGGCCCGCGCCAGGGCGAGGCCGCCGCCGTAGTCGCCGGGGGCGGCGTAGGTGAGATAGATCTTGTGGTCGTCGGCGTAGTGGGGCGAGAGGAAGACGCCGTGCATGCCGTTCTGGTCCTGGTAGTAAACGGCGGGAGTATTGGCGATCTGCGTTTTTTCGCCTTGCTGGGTGACGAGCCAGACGGGGCCGACCTTTTCGGTGACCAGCATGCGTCCGTCGGGAAGAAAGGCGATTCGCCAGGGGAGCTTGAAGGTGGCGACCTTGGTCATTTGGAACGGC
>DAIDHC010000213.1 GCA_027452065.1 Bryobacterales bacterium | reverse complement strand
TCATAGCGTGGGGGTCCCACCCGTTCCCATCCCGAACACGGAAGTTAAGCCCCACAGCCCCGATGGTACTGCGCGCGCGAGTGTGTGGGAGAGTAGGAAGTCGCCCGAATTAAAAACAAAGCCCCGGTCCTCCTTTGGAGGATACCGGGGCTTTTTGACGTCAGAAGTTCAGACCGAGACAATGGAAAGGCCTGTGCCGGAGTCGAGCTGAATCCACCATAGGCATGGGTTGCCGAGGAAGAAGAACACGCCCTTCTCGTCCGCTTCGACGCTCATACTCCAAAGACGGAAGGGCTCCTTCGGCGGTGCCTGCAAGATCGCGGCGTTCGCAAGGAATGTCAGACGCCCATGAGGAACGGGCTGAAGATTGCGGTTGGTTACGATTACCTTGAAGAGGCCTTCGGTTTGGATCTCCAGATCAACACTTCCACGCTTCAAGTCCTCTGCCGTAACGCTCAGAAGTGGCGCGAACATGGGAACTGACACAGTGAGATGGTCGCTAACCCGCTGGACCGTAAGATTCCCCATCTGCAATAGGTAGTCTCCGGCTCGGATCACGTCGACCAACTCAATGGCGTTGTCCACGATAGACCGGAACGCCGTGCGGCGGATGCGATCCACCCACGCTTCCAACCCACCCTCCGCAGCGAGTTCCAAGGGAATCGCCACGACCTCACCGCTTTCGAAGACGAACTCCTTCGACTGAAGTCTCAAGCGGACGGGCATCGACTTTTTGTTCTTTCTACGGAGCAGGTTTCGGGTCCGGTGAATAGCATTGGTATACAACATTCTGGAGCAAACCAATGGAGGGGACCGGGGCGTTTGCTTTTGGGAGGCCGCGCGTGAGGAACGGAGTGAGGGTTGCCGGTGAGGTTGGCGAGACCAGACGGAGGTTTGGCTCAACGAGGCAGTCTCGCTGGGCGATCTCAAGCATCGGCAGAGGCCGGAGGATCCGATCGCGCCGCACGTGGTGAAGATCGTGGCTGTGCCGGGAAAAGCGCGAAACGGGCAGTACCGGTCACTGGCGCGCACACGGGGCGGAGGCGCTTCGCCCCGGCGCGCGGCCGCCGGCATCACCGTGAACCGGCGGCCGCGCGGGTAGGCCTACACCGATAACAGTCTTTTTGAGCTGATGGGAGGCATGCCGGACCTTGGTGATTAGCCGCGCGGCGTTGGGAACTCGCACGCCCCGGGGCGCTCCGGGTGGGACTCCATTACTTGCCTTCGTGGCAGAATTCGCAACCGGTGCCGGCCTTCCGCTGGCGGTGGCAGTCGACACAGCCGGCCATCGTAGTTACATTTGTCACGTTGGACATTACATCCATCGCCGCTACCGGCCCGTGGCAGGTATCGCACTTCACGCCGGCGGTCAGATGCGAGCGGTGGTTCCAGTAAATGCCGGCGGGAAGGACGTAGACCCGTTCCCAGGGTATCGGTTCCTTGGATCGGGCGAAGGCCGCCAGCTTTTCGATGGCGGGTTTGTCTTTTGCGGCGCTTGCGTGACAGGCCATGCACTTCGCGGTGGCGGGGAATTCCATGCGGTCACCTGGTTCCGGATTGGCGTGGCAATCGCCGCATTTCAATCCGAGGGCGAGATGGGTTTTGTGGCTGTAAGGCAGCGGCTGAGCGGGTGCGGTTTTCGAGGGGTGGTTCTGAAAAGCCAGGAGCGTAGCCAGGAGGCAGAGGGCGGTCCGCACTTAGGTGAGGCCTTGTAAAACCAACAGCTCCTGCACGGCGCGGTTGGCTTCATCGATGGCTTGATTGGTGAAGGCGGCCGCGCCCGCATCGGAGTTGGCTATCGCGACCCTGCCGAAGCGCCGGCGCCCGATCACATGCGGACGCTGCTCGGGCGGCAGATCCGGATCGGCGAGCGTGTCGTAGGTGTAGGCGTATCCGTACGGCCAGCGGTTGACGGTGATGGCGGCAATATCTTCGGCCGGATCGAAGCCGCCGGCGCTCAGCATGCGCGCCATCTGCCGGCGGATTTGAAGCTCGAAATGCTCAAAGCTCGTGGACAGGAGCTCCTGCTGGCCGAAGCGATTCTGCTCCTTGCGAGGAAGACCCGGTTTGTTCGGATTCGCGACCATGTGAAAAACGATGGGTTCCCCGGGCGTGGTGACGCCCTGATAGCCGCCGGCGGTCGACCCGGGATCGAGAAAGGTACCGGGATAGTACATGCCCGGGGCGCTGATTCTCGACACGCCCAGCTTCTGAAACGCCGTCCACTTCCTGAGCAGAACGTTGGTGTACATCATCGGTACTTTCACCGGGTAGGCCAGCGCATCTTTCTGAGGCAGGGGGAGCTCCGGCATCAAGGCGGGAATCAATGCGTTATAGCATGCCAGGATGCAATATTGCGCGCGGACACCGTAAAGCCGGCCGTTGTACCGGTAGGCGATTCCGACGCGCGTGGAGTGATCGGGTGGTCCAACGTGCCCAACGCGCACGACCGGGCTGCCGAGGCGAATGCGGGTCTTTGAATCCGGATGATCGAGCTTGTCATAGGCCAGCCGCGCGGACACGATGGTGTCCATCGACTGTTTTTCCGGAAACGCGCCGGGGATTAATTTGCCCACCAGCAGCCGCGCAATGGAGGCATTGCCGTCGGCGAAGTGAAACAGGTAAGACGCCTCATTGAACTCCTGGTCCAGCTCCAGTCCGAGTCCGTTGAAACCCACCAGACCATGGCCGGCGGCCTCGAGCGCGGGTGTCGTGTCCACGCGCTTGTTGTTCCTGCCGCCGTTGCCCAGGAAGAACGGCAGGGCGTCGGGGCTGATTCCCGCGACATTGAGAAGAAAGTCCTGGTAACTCATCTTCGCGAGCCTGGCCCGCTTCTCGTCCCTGCTCATGCCGGCCATGTAATCGGGATTCTTGCCGTGCAGACGAATCAGGTCTTTGCGAGCGCGCTCCGACAGCGGTGCGTTGGCGAAAAACTGAGGCAGCCGCGGGTTGCCCTTGACCAGGCGATCCTGGCCGAAGTGCTCGGCATCGAAGAAGGTGCCGGCGGCCAGACCATATTTCTGTTCCAGGACGCGATTGAGGAATTCCGGATTGCGTTCCACCTCAACGCCCAGATCGCGGACCAGCGCTTTGGCGCAATAGCTGTAGGGATAGGGGGTGGCGATTCCCATGGTGCCGCCGAATCCGATGAAGGTTCTGCCCTGGTAGTGAAACTCATTCCGCTTGGCATGGCCGCCGAAGTCGTCGTGGTTGTCCAGGAGCAATATCTTCGCGTCGGGCCCCAGTGCGTTGCGGTAGAAGTAGGCGGCGGAAAGGCCGGAAATTCCGGCGCCCACGATGACCAGGTCGTACTCTTCGGCGGAATCGGAATCGGCAAGCGACACCCCGGCGTAGCTACCCTGGCGGATTCGATCGAACTCGGCGACCGAGTCCGGGTAATTGCCGCGCAGGCCGGAGCGCAGAGGCGGGTAGCCGGCGGCGTCATCCTGGGACGGCGGCGGGCCCGCTTGAGCCTGGGCGCGAGTGAAACCGGAAAGGCCGGCCGCGATCCCGACTGAGATGCCGTTGAGGAAATCGCGCCGGTCAATGGGCCGGTTCATTCCCAATTCGTCCTGTGGCGGCGGCACGATGTTTTCTCCTTCGATGGGGACAACATTACAATGCCTCGAAAAGCCCGCGCAACTGCGCGGGAGACGGGCTTCCGGGCGGAGAACCGCCTGTCATGGCGGACCACGCCCGGGTAGTGAGCGGGGCGGCGAGGGTTACTTTTCCTTGAGCTGGTGGCTGTCGGCGGCGCGGAGGGTGAGGCCGTAGACCTTTTTCAGGGCCGCGATTTCGGCGAGGGTGGAGGGCGAGAACGGGGTTTTGCCTTCGAAGGCGTGAAGGACGATGCCTTCGAGGAGGTCGCCGAGGGTGATGTCTTTGAGCTCGGCGAGGCCCTTAAGGACTTTGACGAGGCGTTTTTCCATGCGGACGCCGGTTTGGATGCGTTCGACTTCGATGGGCTTGGGGTTGGCCGGTGGTTTGTACATATGTACCATGGTACATCGGTGAGGAGGACGCGGGGCGCGCGGGGCGCGGCCGGGGGCGTGGGCGCGGATCGCGTCGGGCGCGGTGTGGGAGGGGCGCGAGCCGGGGGCGCGGGGGGAAGCGGGCCGGGCGAGGTGTGGGCGGAGACGGAGAGGGGACGGCCGGTTCCAGCGGAGGCCGGTGGCCCGGCGGTGGTGGGGCCGGGGGCGAGGGCGTGGCGGGAGCGGAGTTTGAGGGACGAGGCCGCGGGGTGTGGGCGATGGTGTGGGAGGGGCCGGGCGCCGGCGCCGGCGCCGGGGCGGCCAGAACAAGAGCGGGCCAAGGGAAGGCACGCACCGGGTCCGGAGGATACGGTGGGCGCTTCCGATGGCGCGGAGGGCGGGTTAGCGGGTGCCGTTGGGCATCGCGGCGGAGGCCGGGGCGGAGGCGGGGGCGCGGCGGGCGGCGATGAGGCGGGCGTCTTCGGCGGCCTGGACGGCTTCGCGGGCGGTGGAGATGACTTGTTTGGAGTCGGCTTTGGCGGCCTGGGCGGTGCGGGCCTGCTCGTAGAGGTCGCGGGCTTTCTTCATGGCGGCGGGGGCGGCCTGATCGGCGCCGGCGGCGCTGGCCATCTGGATGGCGTTGAGGCCCTGATAGAGAGCCTGGAGGGCTTCGTACTGATCCATGGAGACTTTGGCGCCCTGGGCTTTGAGGCGGGTATCGCCGGCCTGGATGTCGTAGTGATAGGGCTTGAGGGGAAGCAGGTCGTAGCGGGCGTCGACTTCTTCGACTTTGCCGACGGTTTGGGGCAGGACCTGATTTTCGGCGACGACGACGCCGCTGGGCTGGGCGACGGTGTAGTAGGGTTCGGCGGTGACGATGAGGGCGAAGGCCTGGAGGTTGGTGGCGACGCGGAGTTTGCCTTTGCCGGAGGCGTTGAGGACGAGCTCGCCGAGGTTCTGGGGTTTGCCTTCGGGGGTGATGGCCCAGAGGACATAGGTGAGATAGTTGAGGCCATAGCGCTGGGGCTCGCCGATGTGGGAGAAGCGGGCATCGATTTCGACGACGCCGCGCTTGCTGTCGACGGTGGCTTCACCGCGGGCGTCGGGCATGAGGACGGTGCCATGGAAGCCGATGGGCGTGGGGCCGGTCTGGTGGCCGTAGTTGAGGGCCTTGGTGGTGTGGCTGACGACGGTGACCTGATAGAGGGGATTGGAGGGGGAGTCGGCGGCTTGAGGCGCGGCCGCGCAGAGTGTGGACGCCGCCAAAAGAGCCGTCAAAGCGGGAGTAGCCGGGATGAAATTCCGCATTCTGATTTTTCTCCTTGAACACTCAAACGGGGCACGCGGTCTGCCAAAGGCGCGGGAGAGCAGAAGCCGCGCCGGGGCTATGAGTTGGACGCGGGAGGGTGGCAAATAGTATGGGAATTTCTTACCGATGGGGAAAAATCCGGTGGGCGGGGCGGGCGAAAGTGTGAGGCAGAGTCCTATGGGGCCTGGAGGAAGGCGGAGGATTCCTGTAGGAACAGATCGAGGCGGTCGTGATGGACCCAGTGGCCGGCGTTGTCGACTTTGACGATGCGGAGATGGGGGATGGCGCGGAGGCGCTCGTCGTGTTCGGGGTCGGGCATGAAGCTTTCGCGGCCCCAGAAAAAGAGAGTGGGGCAGGCGATGTTGCCGAAGATGGCGCGGGCGTCGTCGATGTTGTGGCCGTAGGGAGGGAAGAGGCGGGCGAAATTATCGAACTTCCAGATGATGGAGCCGTCGGCGTTCCAGTTGGTGCCGTGGAGGGTGAGGTGCTCGGCGACGGCGTCGGAGAGATGGGGGTTGGCTTCCTTCATGCGGGCGACGGCGGCGGCGAGGTTGGGGTAGGAGTGGGGGGTGCGCTGCTCGATGCGGCGGGTTTTTTCGATCCAGTTGCGGAAGCGCGCGGGGGCGGGGGCGTGGACGGGATGGCCGGGAGGGAAGCCGAGGCCTTCGATGGAGACGAGCTTGCGGACGCGCTCGGGATAGACGCCGGCGTAGGAGGAGGCGATGATGCCGCCGAGGGAGTGGCCGATGATGTCGATGGGCTGGGGGCCGATGATGTCGACCAGGGCGGAGACGTCGAGGACGTGTTCGGCGATGGAGTAGAGAGCGCCGGGGCTCCAGGCGCTGTTGCCGTGGCCGCGGAGGTCGAGGGCGTAGACGTGGAAATGGGAGCGGAGGGCGCGGGCGACCCAGTCCCAGTTGCGGGCGTGGTCGAGGCCGCCGTGGACGAGTAAGAGAGGGGGCTTGGAGTCCATGCCCCAGTCCCAGAACTGGAGTTTGAGGCGGTGGGAGTAGAAGAAGTGGGAGATGGGTTCCAAGGATTCATGGTAAACCGGCGGCGGGGCGGGGCGACGGGGCGGAGAAGGCGCGGGGGCGGGGAAGGCGCGGAGGCGGGGGGAGATCGCGTAGACTCGTAGACCTGAGGAAGGGAGGGCGGCGGAAGAGCGGATGAAGCGAGTGGCGGGGCGGCTGGTGTGGGCGGCGGCGGCGATTGTGGCGGCGTGCGGGTTTGGGGCGATCGCGATGGCGCGGGGCGAGCCGGTGAACAGCGTGTGGATTGTGCTGGCGGCGGTGGGGAGCTATGCGCTGGGATACCGTTTTTACGGGAGTTTTCTGGCGGCGAAGGTGGTGGCGCTGGATGCGCGACGGGCGACGCCGGCCGAGAGGCTGAGGGACGGGCACGACTTCGAGCCGACGAACAAGTGGATTTTATTCGGGCATCATTTCGCGGCGATCGCGGGGCCGGGGCCGCTTGTTGGGCCAACGCTGGCGGCGCAGTTCGGATATTTGCCGGGGACGCTGTGGATCATTTTCGGAGCCGTGCTGGGCGGGGCGGTGCAGGATTTTGTGATTCTGTTTTGCTCGCTGCGGAGGGACGGAAAATCGCTGGGGCAGATGGCGCGGGAGGAGACAGGGAAGGTGGGGGGATTCATCGCGATGGTGACGGTGTTGATCATCATGATCATCCTGCTGGCTGTTGTGGGGCTGGTGGTGGTGAACGCGTTGAAGGGGAGCCCGTGGGGGGCGTTTACGATTGCGGCGACGATTCCGATAGCGGTGTTCATGGGGCTGTATTTGCGGTATGTGAGGCCGGGGAGGGTGCTGGAGTGTTCGGCGATCGGGTTTGGGCTGGTGGTGGCGGCGTTGGCGGGAGGGAGGGTGGTGGCGCAGTCGGCGGAGTGGGCGCCGTGGTTCACATACGGGGGGCTGGCGTTGTGCGGGGCGTTGATCGTGTATGGATTTCTGGCGAGCGCGCTGCCGGTGTGGCTGCTGCTGGCGCCGCGGGATTATTTGAGCACGTTTGTGAAGCTGGGAGTGGTGGTGCTGCTGGCGGCTGGGGTGGTGGGATTGCGGCCGCAGATGGAGATGCCGGCGTTGACGCGGTTTGTGGACGGGACGGGGCCGGTGTTTGCGGGGAAGATTTTTCCGTTCTGTTTTATCACGATCGCCTGCGGGGCGGTGTCGGGGTTTCACGCGCTGATCTCGTCGGGGACGACGCCGAAGATGATGGCGCGGGAGACGCACGCGCTGGCGGTGGGATACGGGTCGATGCTGCTGGAGAGTCTGGTGGCGATCATGGCGCTGGTGGCGGCGGGGTCGCTGGCGCCGGGAGTGTATTTCGCGGTAAACGCGCCGGCGGGGGCGGTGGGGGCGACGGCGGAGGCGGCGGCGCGGACGATCAGCGGGTGGGGATATCCGGTGACGGCGGCGGGAATGGCGGAGCTGGCGCGGACGGCGGGGGAGGCGACGCTGTTCAACCGGACGGGCGGGGCGCCGTCGCTGGCGCTGGGGATGGCGCGGATCTTTTCCGGTGTGCTCGGGGGGCCGCGGGTGATGGCGTTCTGGTATCACTTCGCGATCATGTTCGAGGCGCTGTTCATTCTGACGATCATCGACGCGGGGACGAGGGTGGGAAGGTTCATGCTGCAGGACCTACTGGGGCACGTGTGGGAGCCGATGGGGCGGGCGTCGTGGAAGCCGGGGATGATCGGGACGAGCGCGGCGGTGGTGGCGGGGTGGGGATGGTTTTTGTACCAGGGAGTGATCGATCCGCTGGGAGGGATCAACGCGCTGTGGCCGCTGTTCGGGATTGCGAATCAACTGCTGGCGGCGCTGGCGCTGTCGGTGGGGACGACGGTGCTGGTGAAGATGCACGGGGCCAAGTATGCGTGGGTGACGGCGGGGCCGCTGGCGTGGCTGGCGGCGGTGACGTTCACGGCCGGGGCGGAGAAGATTTTCTCGAGCGATCCGCACATCGGGTTTCTGGCGCAGGCGCGGGTGCTGGAGCAGACGGGGACGGCGGCGGGGCAGATTTTCAACGCGCGGCTGGACGCGGCGGTGTGCGCGGTGTTGATGGTGCTGGTGGCGGCGGTGCTGGCGGTATCGGTGCGGCTGTGGGCGGGACTGTTGTGGCGGCCGGAGGCGAGGGTGCTGCGGGAGGCGCCGTTTGAGCTGAGCCGGCTGGAGGCGGAGGAGCTATGAAGAGGCTGCGGGCGGTGTGGAAGGTGGTGAGAGGGCTGATGGCGGAGCTGGCCGATGAGAGGGCGTACGGGCGGTATCTGGAGGCACGGGGCGAGAGGGCGACGGGGGCGGGGTGGAGGAAGTTTTCGGAAGCGCGGATGCGGGCGAAATACGAGCGGCCGCGGTGTTGTTGAGAGGCTAGCCGGGGGGCCACTGATCGTCGGGGTGGTGTTTGTTGTGGTAGTGGCGCTTGATGTCGGGCCAGAATTCCTTGAGGACCTGGGAGAGGGAGTCGGTGGCGAGCTGGGTCCAGAGGCGCTGGAAGTTGTCCATGACGGAGCGTTCCTCGGGGTAGTAGGCGTTGGCGACGCCGGCGGCGATGCCGTTGCCGAGGACCTCGGCGAAGTTGAACGTGGTGGCGCCGGTGTCGGTTTTGGTGACGAAGATGCGGGTGGCTGCGTAGCCGACGCGGGACCATTTGGAGCCGCGGCCGCGGCGGAAGTAGCGGGGGTCTTCGCGGAGGAGGACAGGCATGACGCCTTCGGTGAGGTAATTGCCGATGAGCTGATCGGCGAGGGCGGTGGCGTAGCGCTGGCCGTAGCCGATGGTGCCCTGGCCGAAGTCGGGGTGGGTGTTGTCGGCCTGGGCGATAAGTGAGAGGATGGCGGCGTTAAAAAAGATGGGGGCGTCGGTGCTGTCTTTGAAGGCGATGTAGAGCTTGCGCTTTTTGGTGATCGGGGTATAGACGTCGCTTTCGTTGGCGGTGCGGTAGTTGGGCAGGACGCCGAAGATGCGCTTATCGACGGGGCGCGGCTGGCTGGGAGGGAGTTGGCCGGGCTGGAGCCTTGGGGGAGGGCCGAGGGGCGGCTGCTGGGAGGCGGGGGTGGAAGGCGAGGGGGGCGCGGGGTTCGGGACGGGGATGGCGGCGGAGGGAGCGGGCGGAGCGGGGGCCGGGGCGGCGGAGTCCTGGGCCGGAGCGGCGGGGCAGAGCAGCAGGCCCGCGCCGAGCAAGGCGATAACTGGCAGAAAACTGTTGGACGCGGGGGAAAACTGCATCAAGCTTGGTTCATCTCAATTCCCGGCAACGGCCCTGACGGCTAAGCTATTGGAGTCGAAATCGATGCCGGGGGTTCGCAAGGCTTTGTAAAATCGCGGCGTGTACGGCCGGCACGTTGCTCACCCGATCCTCCCATTATAGCCGGGGCTGGGAGGGAAGAAATGCTGCGCGGCGGGATTCGGAGCGGGCGGGAGCTGAGGCGGGGAGGGATGCGGGGCGGTGGGAAGTGAGGCGGCGGAGGGAAATAGTTGGGCGCGGCGCCGGGCGTGGGTGGCGTGGGTGAGGCGGCGGAGGGATTTAGGGCGCGCGGCGTGGGGGGTGGGTTGGGAGAGAATACAGGAACGATGACTGCAACGGAATTTCAGAGACTGGTTGGTTTGGCGAAGCCGCCGATTGCGATTGGACTGTTGGAGGAGGCGCCGGAGGGGGTGGAGAAGTGGGAGGCGGGGGCGGTGCCGGCGGGGTGCGCGTTCTGGCGGTTTGCATTTTCGGGGCGGACGTTTTACACCGAGCCGGCGGACCACGAGAACTGCGCTGTTGGGGCGCACACGCACGGGATCACGGCGCCGGACCGGGTTGGGGTGCTCCAGGAGACGATCGCGTTCATGACGGGGAACGGGTACATACGGATGGAGGAAGTGCCGGGGATACCGGCGCTGAAGAAGGCGCCGCGCTACGTGGCGTACGGGCCGGTGGGCGGGGGAGGGTTCCGGGCCGATCTGGTGCTGGTGGCGGCGAAGCCGGCGGCGGCGATGCTGTTGTTTGAAGCGGCGGTGCGGTCGGGGACGGCGGCGGGGACGGCGCCGGCGCTGGGGCGGCCGGCGTGTGCGCTGCTGCCGCTGGCGGAAGGCACGGGCGGGGCGGCGTTTTCGCTGGGCTGCAAGGGGAACCGGACGTTCACGGGGTTGCCGGAGGAGGAGCTGTACTTTTGCATTCCGGCGGGGAAGTGGGAAGAGTTTACGGCGAGCGTGGAGGAGTTGCACGGGGCCAACGCGTGCATGAGCGCGTATTACCAGGAGCACCAGGCGCGGTTTCCGGTGATGGGCTGAGATGGCGGTGTGGCTGAACGAGGCGGCGGTGCGGAGGCTGCTGCCTTTAGATGAACTCGTCGAGGCGATGGAGGAGGCGCTGAAGGCGTTCTCGACGGGCGAGGCGGCGCAGCCGGTGCGGGGGGTGGTGGAGGTGGGAGGCGGGGCGTTGTTTGCGGCGATGCCGGCGCTGGTGAGGGCGCCGCGGGGGCTGGGAGCGAAGCTGGTGACGGTGTATCCGGGCAACAAGGCGCGGGGGCTGGAGACGCACCAGGCGCTGATTGTGATGTTCGACGCCGAGACGGGGGAGCCGCGGGCGGTGATGGACGGGAGATACATCACGGAGATGAGGACGGCGGCGGTGTCGGCGCTGTCGCTGAGTCTATTGGGAGGGAAGAAGACGGGGACGCTGGCGATTGTGGGGACGGGCGTGCAGGCGGGGAGTCACGTGGAGATGCTGGGGAGGGTGGCGAAGTTTGAGGAGGTGAGATTCTGGAGCCCGCGGGAGGAGAGCCGGGAGCGGTTTGGGAGGGCGCATCCGGGACTGCGGCGGTGCGAGACGGCGGAGGAGGCGGTGCGGGGGGCGGGGGTGGTGGTGCTGGCGACGTCGTCGGCGGGGCCGGTGGTGAAGGAGGAGTGGATCGGGGCGGGGACGCATGTGATGGCGGTTGGGGCGTGCCGGCCGGGGCAGAGGGAGATGCCGGCGGGGCTGGTGGCGCGGGCGCGGGTGTTTGTGGACTCGAGGGCGGCGGCGATGGTGGAGTCGGGCGACATTCTGCTGGCGATGGAGGAGGGGAGGATCGGGGCGGGGCACATTGCGGCGGAGATTGGAGAGGTGGCGGCGGGGCGGGCGCTGGGGCGGAGAAACGCGGAGGAGGTGACGGTGTTCAAGTCGCTGGGGCTGGCGGTGGAGGACGTGGCGGCGGGGAGGCTGGTGATGGAGCGGGCGGAGGCGCTGGGGGAAGGAGTGCGGCTTTCGTAAGCGAGAGGCGGGCCTTGACACGGGGGTTGGGCTTGGTAAGAATGGCGGCGTTGGGAGTTGGGAGGAGGCGGTATGGCGCGAGTGCTGATGCTGCTGCCGAGCCGGGATTTCGACCCCACGGAGAGCGCGGGGGCGTGGAAGGTATTGACCGAGGCCGGGCACGAGGTGGAGTTTGCGACGCCGGACGGGAAGGCGGGGGAGGCGGATGAGCTGATGTTGACGGGGCGGGGGCTGGACCCGTGGGGGTTTGTGCCGGGGCTGAGGAGGGTGACGGTGATCGGGCGGATACTGGCGGCGAATGGGGACGGGCGGCGGGCGTACGGGGAGATGGAGAAGTCGGCGGAGTTCCGGACGCCGAAGCGATGGGAGGACGCGGGGGCTGGGGATTATGACGGGCTGGTGCTGCCGGGAGGGCACCGGGCGCGGGGGATGAGGCCGTATCTGGAGAGCGCGGAGCCACGGCGGATTGTGCTCGAATTTTTCCGGGCGGGGAAGCCGGTGGCGGCGATCTGCCATGGGGTGCTGCTGGCGGCGCGGACTTTGGATCCGGAGACGGGGCGGAGCGTGTTGTACGGGAAGAAGACGACGGCGTTGACGTGGGCGTTTGAGCGCAAGGGGGCGATGACGGGGCGGATCGCGCGGTTCTGGGACCGGCGGTATTACAGGACGTATTGGGAAGAGGCGGGGCAGCCGCCGGGGTACATGTCGGTGCAGCAGGAGGTGAAGCGGGCGCTGGCGAAGGCGGGGGATTTCGTGGACGTGGATCCGGGAAGCGGGAACTACCGGCGGCAGACGAGCGGGATGCACCGGGATTCGCCGGGGGATGCGGGGCCGGCGTTTGTGGTGCGGGACGGGAACTATGTATCGGCGCGGTGGCCGGGGGATGTGTTCACGTTTGCGCGGACGTTCGCGGAGGTATTGAGTGCGGCGGAGGGGCGGCGGGGGGCAACGGCCTGAGACGAGCAACGGGGATTCTGCTGGCGTTTCTGCCGCTGGGCGCGTCGTTTTGCGCGGCGCCGGTGGAGACGATCACGATTGACGCGGATGCGCCGGCGCATCCGTTTCCGCATTTCTGGGAGCGGATGTTCGGGTCGGGTCGGGCGAACCTGACGCTGCGGCAAAGCTGGCGCGACGATCTGCGGGCGACCAAGCGGGCGACGGGGATCGAGTATGTGCGGTTTCACGGGATCTTCGACGATGAGAATGGGATTTACACGGAGGACGCGGCGGGGAAGCCGGTTTACAACTGGTCGTACGCGGATCAGATTTACGACGGGCTGAAAGACATCGGCGTGCGGCCGTTTGTGGAGCTGAGCTTCATGCCGCGGGCGATGGCGGCGTCGCGGAAGCCGCACGCTTTCTGGTACCGGCCGCTACCGAATCCGCCGTCGGATTACGCGGAGTGGGGCGCGCTGGTGGGGGCATTTGCGCGGCACCTGGTGGAGCGGTATGGGATCGACGAAGTGGCGCGGTGGTATTTCGAAGTATGGAACGAGCCGAACATCGATTTCTGGACGGGGCAGCCGAAGCAGGAGACGTATCTCCGTTTGTATGGGGCGGCGGCGCGGGCGCTCAAGCAGGTGAGCCCGCGGCTGCGTGTGGGAGGGCCGGCGACGGCGCAGGCGGCGTGGACGGGGGAATTTCTGGACGCCTGCGTGAAGGAGAACCTGCCGGTGGACTTTGTTTCGACGCACGTGTATGGGAACGACACGGCGCAGGATGTGTTTGGGACGCAGGAGACGATTGCGCGGCGCGAGATGTTGGGGCGGGCGGTGGAGATGGTGGAAAAGAAGGTGCGGGCGTCGATGCTGCCGCGGACGCCGATCATCTGGAGCGAGATCAACGCATCGTATAAGAACGAAGTGGAGGTGACGGACTCGCCGTACATCGGGCCCTGGATGGCGCAGACGATCCGGCAGTGCGACGGGCGGACGGAGATGATGTCGTACTGGACGTTTTCGGACGTGTTTGAAGAGCAGGGAGTGGTGAAGACGCCGTTTTACGGGGGGTACGGGTTGATTGCGGCGGGGGGGATCCGGAAGGCGGCGTTCAACGATTTCGCGCTGCTGCACCGGCTGGGCGGGGAGAGGATCGCGAACGGGTCGAGCTCGGCGCTGGTGACGCGGAAGAGGGATGGCGGGCTGGCGATCGCGTTGTGGAATTACGCGGCGCCGGAGGAAAAGGGCGAGGCGCGGAGCTTTCGGATTGATGTGACGGGGGTCGGTCCGGCGACGCGCGAGGTGTGGATGTCGGTGGTGGATGCGGGGCATGGGTCGCCGCTGGGGGCGTGGCGGCGGATGGGGTCGCCGGCGTTTCCGAGCCGGGTGCAACTGGAGGAGCTGCGGGCGGCGGGTCGGATGGCGGCGGCGGAGAAGCGGCTGTGGAAACCGGGAACGGCGATCGAGGTAAGGCTGGAGCCGAAGGCGCTGGAGCTGATCGAGATTCCGGGGCGGTGAAGCGGGGGATCAGGAGAAGAGGCTGATGAAGCCGCTGCGGCCGCTGGCGGCTTTTTCGGCGGCGGGGGATTTTTCAGCCGGGGCGGCGGGGGCGGACTTGCGGGCGAGTTGATCGCCGAGAGCGCGGATGGCCTTGCCGAAGGCGGTGGAGGGGCTGACGAGTTTGCCGTCGACCAGGGCGTCGTGGATGGAGTCGGCGTCCTCGGGGAGGACTTGGAGGACATCCATTTCGAGGGCCTCGCCGACGATTTCGGGGCTGACGCCGCCGTCGCGGCCCCAGCGGTTGACGATGAGGTGGATATTGGCGGGGGCGACGCCGCCGTTCAGGAGATGGCAGAGGGCGCGCTGGGCGGCGTAGACGACGGGGAGCTCGCAGGAGGTGACGAGGACGACTTCGCCGGCGAGGGCGGCGAGGCGCTGGTTCCATTCGCCGTAGGCGTTGCCGGCATCGAGCAGGACGGCGTCATAGCGGCTGCGGGCGAACTCGATGAGGGTGGAGGGGTCGGAGAGATCGCCCATGCCTTCGCCGAGGGTTTCGGGAGCGAGGAGCATATCGACGCCGTTGGAGGGGCAGACCATGGCTTTCCAGATGTCGTCGTCGATTTCGTCGGAGCGGAGAAGGACGTCGGCGAAAGAGTGGGTGGACTTGAGTTTGAGGAGGAAGGAGAGGGTGCCGGCGAGGGGGTCGAGGTCGGCGAGGAGGACGCGTTTGTGGTCGAGGCGCTTGAACTCCTGGGCGAGATGGCTGGCGATGGTGCTGGCGCCGCAGCCGCCCTTGGCGGGGACGACGCAGAGAGTGCGGGCACCGGAGCCGGCGGCGCCGGGGCGTTCAATTTTGGCGGCGACGGCGCGGACGTTGTCGGCGGTGAGGGGGGCGATGAGGAATTCGGCGGCGCCCTGGCGCATGAAGCGGAGGAGGAGGTCGGGGTCCTGGCGGGCCAGGATGGCGACCAGGAGAGCTTCGGGGGTTTCGGCGGCGACGGAGGCGAGAAGGGACTGGGCGGCGTTGGGGTCGGCCGAGACGTCGACGAAGCAGGCCGCGAGACCGCCGGTGAGGGCGGGGGCGAGATCCTTGCGGGAAGGATAGCGGTTGAGGCTGACGATTTCGGCGCCGCGAAGCTCAGCAGTCAGCCAATCCCGGGCGTCCTGGCTGAGCCGGGGATCGGGACTGACGATGATGACGCGGGTCGCGGATTTGTTGCCCATGAGATCGAGTTCCGGCCGGAGGCCTAACACAAGCTCATCGGCGCGGAGGGGCTGACTGTGAGGTGGGCGCGGGATGGCGCAGTGCGGCGAAATATTGCGCAGGCAAGGGGTTACGAGGATGGGGCGGATGTAAGGGAGAACGCATAAGCGGGACAGGACAAAGCCGGAGCCGGGTGAGGGCATTTCGAGGCTTGACTTGGGGGATTCCGGGGTCGGGAGTGCGGGATCAGGGGCGAGTGGCGAGGTTGGATTCCGTGAGAACGTTTCACTCAATTGCCACTAACTCATTGATTCGTGCCGCAGATATGAGCGACTCTCCTGTAGTGAAAATACCGGTATTCGTTTGCGACTCCCAGCCGATTGTGGCCGAGGGCGTACGCGCCGTGTTGAACGGCCAAGTGGACTTAGAATACTGCGCCGGGGCCTCCAGTCTGGAAGCGGCCCTGGCATTCGCCCAGTTTCGGCCCGAGACGATCTTTTTGCTGGACAAGTCCTTTGGACAGACGGCGATTGTGAGCTTTCTGGGGGCATTGCGAGGCTGGGACAAGCCGCGGCGGGCGGTGATCTGGGGGGTTGCGATCTCGGATGCCGAAGCGCTGCGGTTCTTGCAGGCGGGGGTGCGGGGGATATTGAGAAAGTCGTCGTCGGCGGCGTCGCTGCTGGAGTGTCTGCGGGCGGTGGCGGCGGGGCAGAGCTGGGTGGCGGACTGCGGGCTACGGGACCACGGCTCGCCGTTTGAGAGATTCCCGAGGGCGGAGCTGACGCCGAGGGAGCGGCAGGTGATGGACCTGGTGGAGCAGGGATTCAAGAACCGGGAGATCGCGGCGGAGCTGGGGATCCGGCCGGGGACGGTGAAGATCCACCTGAAGCACATCTTTGAAAAGACCGGGGTTCGGGGGCGGTATGGGCTGGCGTTGAACGGATTAAAAGACCGGGGAGCGTTGTCGGCGGCCAGTTGAGAGCGGGGAGAGTAGCCGGGATTCCGGCACTGGTGGTCCTGTTATCCTGAGGGTTGGTTCGTTTCTTCGCCCTCGCCCTTCTACTGCCCGGAGCCTTCGGCCAAGACCTGCTGCACACGCTGGGGCAGGAACTCGACCGCAATTACACGACGCTGCGCGCCAAGGCCGATCCGGCGCCGTACTTCATCTCCTACGAGGTGACGGAGGTGGAGTCGGACGTGCTGTCGTTCACGATGGGGTCGCTGCAATCGAAGGGTGGCAACCACTCGCGGTATTTCGACGTCACGGTGCGCGTGGGGACGCCGGAGCTGGACAACTACCGGGTGATCCGGGGAGCATTTCCGCGATTCACAAGCGGGACACCGATACCGATAGACAACGTGGCGCCGGCGATCCGGCAGAGGGTTTGGCTGGACACGGACCGGGCGTACCGGCTGGCGGCGCAGAGGCTGATCCAGATTAAGTCGGACGAGTCGCTGAAGGCGGCGGCGCGGGACCAGTCGCCGGATTTTTCCTCCGAGCCGCCGGAGAAATTCCAGCAGGAGACGGCGCAGCTCGAGTTTTCCGAGCGGGAGTGGGAGCCGCGGTTGAGGAAGGCGTCGGCGGTGCTGGGGGCATCGCAGGGAGTGCTGTCGTCGGCGGTGACGCTGGCGCTGGAGCGGCGGCAGACGGACCTGGTGACGACGGAGGGGACGCGGCTGGAATTTGGACGGCAGTACTGCCGGTTGATGATCTCGGCGCAGGGCAAGGCGGCGGACGGGATGGACCTGGGGACGATGCGGACGTTCGAGGCGGCGGGGGCGGACCGGCTGCCGAAGCCGGCGGAGATGGACAAGGCGGTGGCCGAGGTGGCGGGAGAGCTGTCGGCGCTGTTGAAGGCGCCGACGGTGGAGCCCTACGTGGGGCCGGCGATATTGTCGGGGCGGGCGGCGGGGGTATTTTTTCACGAGATCTTCGGGCACCGGGTGGAGGGGTTCCGGCAGAAGAGCGAGGACGAGGGGCAGACGTTCACGCACAGCATCGGGCAGAGCGTACTGCCGCCGTTTTTATCGGTGGTCTTCGACCCGACGCGGAAGGCGTTCGAGGGGTCGGACCTGAACGGGTCATATCTTTACGACGATGAAGGGGTGAAGGCGCGGCCGGTGACGGTGGTGAAGGACGGGATCCTGAAGACGTTTCTGATGTCGCGGATGCCGATTCAGGGTATCGATCATTCGAACGGCCACGGGCGGAGGCAGCCGGGAAATGAGGTGATGGCGCGGCAGTCGAACCTGTTTGTGGAATCGTCCAAGCAGGTGACGGAGGCGCAGTTGCGGGGGATGCTGATCGCGGAGATCAAGCGGCAGAACAAGCCGTACGGGCTGTATTTCCAGGACATCACGGGAGGGTTCACGTTGACGCAGAGGCGGGGGCTGCAGGCGTTCACGGTGATCCCGCTGGTGGTGTACCGGGTGTTTCCGGACGGGCGGCCGGACGAGCTCGTGCGGGGAGTGAGCATTGTGGGGACGCCGCTGGCGAGCTTTGCCAAGATCCTGGCAACGTCGGATCACGCGGAGCTATTCAACGGGTATTGCGGGGCGGAGTCGGGGAGCGTGCCGGTGGCGGCGGTGTCGCCGGCGCTGCTGCTGGGGGAGATCGAGGTGCAGAAGAAAGAGACCTCGTCGGGGCGTCCGCCGTTTCTGCCGCGGCCGGGGCCGGGAGGAGCGCAGTGAGGGTGGCGGCGGCGGTTTTGATGCTCGCGCTGCCGGCGGCGGCGGCGGCGCCGGGGGATACCATTCTGCAGGCGATGCACGATGAAATGGCCCGGGCGCCGATGTTGAGGGTGGTGAACCTGGACGCGCCGTACTTTGTGGAATACACGCTGGAGGACGCCGATGTGTTCAGCGTGAGCGCGACGCTGGGAGGGCTGCTGGGGCAGACGCACCGGCCGCTGCGGGCGCTGGACGTGAACCTGAGGGTGGGAAGCTATGATTTCGACAACACGGATTTCGTGTTGTCGGGAATGGCGGCGGCGGGGGCGGAGCCGGCGCAGTTGCCGCTGGAGAACAACTACGGGGCGCTGCGGCAGGCGCTGTGGCTGGAGACGGACGACGCGTTCAAGTCGGCCGAGGAGGCGATAGCGCGAAAGCGGGCGGCGCTGCAAAACGTGAACATGCCGGACCCGCTGCCGGATTATTCGAAGGCCAAGCCGGTGCAGTCGGTGCAGGCGACGCCGCGGCGGCCGGTGGACGAGGGGGCGTGGAAGGACCGGGTGGTGCGGCTGTCGCAGGTGTTTTTGCATTATCCGGCGATTGTGTCGTCGTCGGTGAGGCTGGAGTCGATTCAATCGGCGAGCTACCTGATGAACACGGAGGGGTCGGTGATCCGGGAGCCGGACAACGTGGCCTACATCCTGGCGCGGGCGTGGACGCAGGCTGGCGACGGGATGCCGCTGCACGACGCGGCGATGTTCACGGCGCTGAACCTGGACGGGCTGCCGATTGAGGCGAGCCTGCAGAAGCAGGTGGAGGAGATGGCGGGGAACCTGACGGCGCTGGCGCGGGCGCCGCGGGGGGAGAGCTACACGGGGCCGGTGCTGTTTGAGCCGCGGGCGGCGGCGCAATTGTTCGCGCAGGTGCTGGGGGACAATCTGAAGATTACGCGGAAGCCGGTACCGCAGCCGGGGCGGCCGGTGCCGTATCTGCCGAGCGAGCTGGAGGGAAGGATCGGATCGCGGATCCTGCCGGAGTGGATGGACGTGGTGGACGATCCGACGCAGGCAAACTGGCGCGGGCAGCCGTTGGTGGGGGCCTATGATTACGACGACCAGGCGGTGGCGGCGGGGCCGCTGGACCTGGTGAGCCAGGGGGTGTTGAAGAATTTTCTGCTGACGCGGACGCCGGTTTTGAAGGGGCTGGAGAGCTCGAACGGGCGGGCGCGGCTGCATGGGTCGTTCGGGGCGGCGTCGCCGGGGTTCGGGAACCTGTTTGTGCAGGCGTCGCAGACGGTATCGGCGGCGGCGCTGAAGCAGAAGCTGGTCGATTTGTGCAAACAGAGGAACAAGCCGTACGGGCTGCTGGTGCGGAAGCTGGATTTTCCGTCGTCGGCCTCGATTGACGAACTGCGGCGGTATGCGGCGGATGCGGCGCAGTCGGGGGCGGGGGGGCGGCCGGCGACGCTGCCGATCCTGGTGTACCGGGTGTATCCGGACGGGCGTGAGGAGCTGGTGCGGGGGCTGAGATTCCGGGTGCTGTCGACGCGGTCGTTGAAGGACATCGTGGCGGCGTCGGATGAGGTGACGGTGTTCTCGTATCTGGACAACGCGGCTCCGTTCGCGCTGATCGGCGGGGCGAACTACATCGCGCCGGCGGTGGTGACGGCGCCGGGGGTGTTGTTCGACGAGCTGGAGATGGAGCCATCGCAGGACGAGATGCCGAAGCTGCCGATCGTGCCGCCGCCAGCGCTTGGACCGGGGGCGTGAGGGCGCATGGGAATTCTCTCCCGGTCGATATTCCGCGAGGTATTTTCGGGCACGCTGCTGGGGTCGGTGCTGTTCACGTTCGTGCTGTTTCTGCAGCGGCTCGGGCGGCTGTTTGAGATTCTGGTGCGGAGCTCGGCGGCGCCGGCGACGGTAGGGAGTCTGTTCGCGCTGTCGGTGCCGGCGACGCTCGTGTTCACGATTCCGCTCGGGGTGCTGGTGGGGACGCTGATCGCGCTGAGCCGGATGGCGGGGGATGCGGAGATCACGGCGCTGCGTGCGGCGGGGGTGCCGACGCGGCGGGTGATCGCGCCGGTGATGCTGCTGGCCTTCTGCGGGTTCGCGGTGACGGCGACGGCGTCGTTGTGGCTGACGCCGTATTCGCTGTGGAAGACGGACCGGATTCTGCATCAGATGGTGGCGAGCGAGCTGACGGCGGAGGTGGAGCCGCGGATATTCGAGGAGCAGTTTCCGAACACGGTGCTGTACGTGAAGGACGTGACGTTCGCGGCGCAGACCAAGACGGGGCCGGTGTATAAGTGGCGGAACATCTTCATGGCGGACCTGACGCCGCCGGAGACGCGGAACACGGACGGGCACGAGCGGGGGGACGCGCCGCGGATCACGGTGGCGGCGCAGGCGCTGGCGATACCGGACGTGGCGCACAACCGGATCCAGCTTTCGCTGATCAACGGGTCGACGCACGAGGTGACCAAGGACGTGACGCAGTACATCAGCACGTCTTTTCCCCGCGGCGAGCAACTGCTGGAGGCGCAGCGGCCGAGCGAAGTGCAACTGGTGAAGGCGGTGACGGAGATCGACACTCTGCCGCTGTTCCGAATGGCGTACCGGGACAAGACGCTGGACCCGGACAAGCTGATCGAGTCGAGGATCGAGTTTCAGCAGCGGCTGGCGCTGCCGCCGGCATGCCTGATTCTGGCGCTGCTGGGGATACCGCTGGGGGTATCGAGCCGGAAGGGCGGGAAGTCGACGGCGTTCGTGGTGACGCTGGCGCTGGCGTTTTTGTACAACATGGGGTTCATCACGCTGCTGGGGCTGGCCAAGCAGCGGGCGCTGCCGGTCGGAGTTGCGGTATGGCTGCCGAACGCCGTGTTCTCGTTCATCGCGCTGCTGCTGCTGCTGCGTCTGGATGTGCCGGGGGACCGGGACTGGATCGGGGTGGCGCGGAGCGGGCTGCGGACGCTGACGTCGCGCTTCCGGGTAACGCCGCCGCCGCTGAACCTGGCTCCGCGCCTGCCGTTCAGCTTCGCGGTGCTGCCGCAGGTGCTGGATACCTACGTTCTGACGAGCTTTCTGTTTTACCTGGGGATTCTGCTGACGAGCTTCGTGATGATGACCGAGGTGTTCACGTTCTTCGAGCTGCTGAGCGACATCATCAAGAACCACATCCCGATGTACAAGGTGGCCAGTTACCTGTTCTTCCTGGGGCCGAAGCTGATCTACGATTCGACGCCGGTGAGTGTGCTGGTGGCGGTGCTGATCACGTTTGGCATTCTGACCAAGCACAACGAGGTGACGGCGTTTCTGGCGTGCGGGGTGAGCGTGTACCGGCTGGCGGTTCCGATTATCGTGGCGAGCGCGTTTCTGAGCGGGGGGCTGTTCGCCTTCGATCATTACTATGTGCCGGAGGCGAACCGGAAGCAGGACGCGCTGCGCAACGAGATCAAGGGGCGGCCGGTGCAGACGTATCTGCGGGCGGACCGGAAGTGGATTTTCGGGGAGGATTCGTCGCGGATTTACTATTACAAATACCTGGACCCGGTGGAGCATGTGATGGCGGGGGTGAACGTGTACGAGCTGGACCCGAGCACGTACCGGCTGCGGCGCCAGATCTCGGCGGAGAGGGCGCACTGGGAGCCGCACCTGCACACGTGGGTGTTTGAGAACGGATGGATGCGGCAGTTTCTTCCGAGCGGGGAGCGGCTGATGGATTTTGCGGGGAGAGCGGAGACGTTTCCGGAGATCAACGAGCCGCCGGGATGGTTTCTGAAGGAGGTGATCGAATCGAAGCAGATGAACTTCGTGCAGCTTTCCTCCTACATCCGGGAGCTGCAGCAGAGCGGGTTCGACACGGTGGCGCTGCGGGTTCAGTTCTACCGCAAATTCTCCGTGCCGCTGTTCGCGCTGATCATGGCGCTGATCTCGACGCCGTTCGCGTTTCTGGCGGGGAACCGGGGGGCGATGGCGGGGGTGGGCGTGAGCCTGGGGATTGCGATCGCATACTTCACGCTGAACATCCTGTTCGAGCAGGTGGGGAACGTGAACCTGCTGCCGGCGTCGTTCGCGGCGTGGTCGCCGGATCTGTTGTTCGCGCTTTCGGGGATGTACTTTTTCACGCGGATGAAGACGTGAACGACGATTGCGGAACGGCGAGGGCGGTGAACGGCGGAGGCGGGGAATGACGGCGAGCGAGCGGCTGTAAGACCGGTTACTGGGACCGGTGGTACCGCAGCGAGGCGAATTGTGAAGGAAACGGGGCGCGGATGCGGTTATAGTCAATGGCAGCGCGGCGGCGCATCGGCCGGCGCAAATTTGCCTTGAGGAGACTTTGACACTGTGAAAAACCTGACAACTATCGCGCTGGCGGCCTGCGCGTGCCTGATTCCGGCGGCGGTTTGGGCGCAGGACGCGCCGACCGACGCGCAGATTCGCGCGGCGGCGCTGGCAGCGGCCAAGACTACGGCTCCGGTGGAAGGGGTGGGGAAGCTGAGCGCCACGGCGCTGCCGGAGGGGCTGCCGGCGGGATGGGCCGGACCGGCGATGCTACCGAACTTCATTACCGTGGGCGAGTATCTCGGGCCGTTTCTGACGCCGTGCTTCGGCTGCCTGACGACGACGACTTCTCCGTACACGGCCGGGCTTACGCTACCGATCGCGTCGATTCCGGCGGGAGTGCCGAAGCTGCAGTTTACCTACCTGTTCGAGGATATGAGCTACACGGGGCCGGCTAACTTCGTGCTGGTGGTGATGCAGGGGACGAAGGTGGTGCTGGCGAAAGCGTTCGGAGGAGTGATTTATCCGAGCATTTGGGCGGTAGACTTCAACCAGCCGACGCCGGCGGTGACGGGGGCGCTGAAGGTTTTTGGCGTTGTGCTGTATGGAACGTTCAGTGCAAAGGCGCTGATCGAGGAGACGCCGCTGACGATCCAGTAGTGGCGCGGGACGGGGTTCGGAGGGCCGGATTCAGCCGGCCGGGGATTGGACGAACCACTTTTCGAGGGCGGCATCGAGCACTTCGCGGTTGATGGGCTTGGCGATGTAGTCGTTCATGCCGGCGCGGAGACAGGCCTCGCGGTCGCCCTCCATGGCGGAAGCGGTCATGGCAATGATGGGGACGGCGGAGGTTTCGGGTGGGCCGGCGCGGATGATCGAGGTGGCTTCGAAGCCGTCCATCTCGGGCATCTGGCAGTCCATGAAGATGAGACGGTAGCCGCCGCGGGAGGCCATTTCGACGGCCTGGAGGCCGTTGGCTGCGATTTCGACGGTGCAGCCCAGCGCGCGGAGCAGCAGGGTGGCGACGCGCTGATTGACGGCGTTGTCTTCGACAAGGAGTACACGGCCGCGGAAGGACGGGGCAGCCGGTGGAGGAGTGGCCTGGCGGCGATCGGCCTCCGGCGCGCCGCGCCGTGCCATCATGTCGCGCAGGGCGTGGCGGAGTTTGACCGGGCGCACGGGCTTGGCGAGGAGGGAGGCGTAGGCGCGGATTTCGCCGGCGCCGGGCGCAGCGGTAAACCAGGCGGGGCGGGCGAGGACGGCGATGGGCGGGGCGCCGGGGCCGAAGCGGGCGCGGATTTCGCGGCAGAGGTCGAGGCAGGCGGCGCCGTCGAACTCGCCGTCGAGCAGGATACCGGCGAACTCGCCGTCGTGTTCGATGCGGTCCCAGGTATCGGCGCTGTTGGAGGCGAGGGTGACGCGGGCGCCCCAGGACTGGAGTTGGCCGACGAGGGAGTCGCGCTCGAAGCCGGGGCGGGCGGCGACGAGGACGCGGAGGCCGCCGAGATCGAGAGCGGTGGTGGCCTCGCGGCGCTCGGGGTCGATGGGGAGGTTGACGACGAAGCGGAAAATGGAACCGCGGCCGGGTTTGCTGGCGACCTCGATGCGGCCGTTCATGAGGGTGGCGAGTTGCTGGCAGATGGCGAGACCGAGGCCGGTGCCGCCGAATTCGCGGGTGATGGAAATGTCGGCCTGGCTGAAGCGCTCGAAGAGGCGCTCGACACGCTCGGGGGGGATGCCCATGCCGGTGTCCTCGACGGCGATCTCGACGACGGCCTCGCCGTCACCGCGTTTGCGGGCGGCGACGGAGACGGCGACGTGGCCCTGGGCGGTGAACTTGATGGCATTACCGGCGAGGTTGAGGACGATCTGGCGGATGCGGGTGGAGTCTCCGATGACGCGGCGGGGGGCCTCGGGCGAGAAACGATAGACAAACTCGAGGCCGCGGTCGTAGGCCAGGGGGGCGAGCACCGCGCAAGTTTCCCCGACGGCTTCTTCGAGATCGAACGGAAGAGTCTCGATGGCGAGCTTGCCGGCTTCGAGGCGGGAATAATCGAGGACGTCGTTGACGATGGCGAGGAGGGTGCGGGCGGAGTTGACGATGGTGCTGGCGTATTCGCGCTGCTGGCCGTTGAGATCGGTATCGAGAAGGATGGCGGACATGCCGACGACGCCGTTGAGAGGGGTGCGGATTTCGTGGCTCATGTTGGCGAGGAACTCGCCTTTGGCGCGTGTCGCTTCTTCGGCCTGGCGCTTGGCGGCGCCGAGCTGGTCGACGAGGGCGGACAGGTCGGCGGCCTGGCGCTCGACGGCGTCCTTGGCGACCTCGAGTTCGCGGGCATAGAGCGCCATGTGGTGCTCGGATTCGAGGACGGTGCGTTCGCGGGCCCGGGCGAGGTTGGCGAGATAGAGCGTGAGCCAGAGGAGGCCGCTGAGAACGGCGCCGCCGACCAGGACGCCGTCGGGCATGGCGGACTCGCTGCGCCGAAGAAGGCCGATGGTGGGCCAGACTTCGAGGTCGAGGCTACCGGAGCCGACGGCGACGCTGGTGCGGCGGCGCCAGGCGGGGGGCGCGCCGAGATCTTCGCCGCGGATGAGGATGCGGCGGGGGCCGGTGTCGAGGATGACGGAGTAGTCGGGGGCGACGCTGGAGTTGAGGACTTCGCGGGCGAGCGTCTCGCGGTCGTAAATGGCCCAGACGCGCAACTGGCCGGGGACAGGTGGATCGGGGAGCCAGACGATGAGCTCGGCCGAGGACTGGGGCGAGGGAGCGGTGAAGGACTCGAGGCCGGCGCCGGCGCGCCGCATGCCGCGCGCGGGACCGCCGGCGGGATCGGTCCAGCCGATTTGATCGAGGCTGGGGTAGTCGGCGAGGTAGAGACGGGCTTCCTGCTCCCGCTCGCTGTCGTCGCGCTCGCGGGACTGCCAGCGGTCGCGCTGGCGGGTGAGGGCCTGGACCCGCTGGCGGGTTTCGGCTTCCATGACGAGCTGGATTTCGCGGGCCGCGTCATCCAACTGGCGCTCGACGCGCTCGCCGCGCTCGTTGACGAGTGCGCGCCAGAGAGCGAGGGTCATGGCGAGGACGAGGAGGGCGACGAGGGCGGCCTTCCAGTGGCCTCGGGAAGCACCGCGCTCGCGGAGGCGGAGGAAGTAGGGCATGCCGGTGGCGGCGAGGGCGGCGGCGACGACGGCGGTCTGATAGCCCATGCGCATCATGGACTCCCAGGGAAACAACTTCTGGCGGGCGGTGAGGTAGCCGAGGATGGCGGCGGCGGTGATGGTGAGCGAGCCGCCGCAGAGGAAGGCGGCCCAGGGAGAGCCGCGGTCGGGTTGAGGCCGGCCGCGGGAGGCGCCGACCAGGAGGGCGAGGCCGAGCATGAGGAGGCAGATGGCGGTGCTGGTGGACATGCGGCCGGGGTAGATGGGGTCGATGGCCGAGTGGGGCATCAAAAAGAGATCGAAGCCGGAGTTGACGTCCCAGAGGTATTCGGCGTAGGTGACGGCGCCGATGGAGGCGACGGCGAGGCCGAGGAAGGCGGCGGCGCGCTCCCAGGGGCCGGCGAGGAGGAGGAAGGCGAGGCCGCAGAGCAGGAGGGCGAGGGCGGTGTTGGCGACCATCGGCGCGCCGCCGGAGCCGAGGTTCTGGAGCCACTCAATGCGCCAGAAACGGGCCGCCAAAAGGGCAAGAGACACTACGACCGCAAAACCGCCCGCTCCTTGCGTATAGCGCAGTTCCTTACCCACTGAATGGCCCACTCTCCGGCCCTTTCCCGCCGGTGAGCTGTCTTGAGATTACAGCAGCTCTTCCTTCTTCCGTCTCTCCAATTCTTTCACCAGGAGCCCGACGTCCTGGGCGCGGTCGCGGTCGGCGATGAGCAGAGCGTCGGGTGTGTCGACGACGACGAGGTTCGTAACTCCTAGAAGCGCAACCAGCTTACCTCCGGCATCGACGTAGTTTCCGGCACTGGCCTCGACCAGGGCGCCGCCGCGAAATACGTTGCCGGCCGCATCCTTGGGCATGAGCTCGTAGACGGCATGCCAGCTTCCCACATCGTTCCAGCCGATATCGCCGGCGGCGACTCCCATTACATTTTGAGCCCTCTCCAATACGGCGTAATCCACTGAAATATTGGCGCACCGGGGGAACGATTTGGTTACCGCGGCGTGGAAGCCGCGGCCGGCGAAGGGGGGGAGAGAGTCGAGAATGGCGGCGGTATCGGGCTCGAAGCGGCGCAGGGCATCGAGCAGGACGCCGGCTTTCCAGAAGAACATGCCGGCATTCCAGTAGAAATTCCCGGCCTTGACGAAGCGTTTGGCGGCGGGCAAGGCGGGCTTTTCGCGGAAGCGCTTGACCTTCACGGCTTCGAGCGTGCCGGGGCGCGTACCGGGGGGGAATTCGATGTAGCCGTAGCCGGTTTCCGGCCAGCGGGGCTGGATGCCGATGACGGCGATGTGGCCGCGCTCGGCGGTTTCGAAGGCGGGTTTGAGGAGGCGGCGGTATTCGGCGGGGCGGGAAATGAAATGATCGGCGGGGAAGACGCCCATGACGGCGTCGGGGTCGAGGGACTGGAGGATGTGGGCGGCGAGGCCGATGCAGGGGGCGGTGTTGCGCTGGGCGGGCTCGGCGAGGATCTGGGCGGGAGGGACTTCGGGAAGCTGGCGGATGATCTCGGCGCGGAGGTGGGAGTTGGTGACGATCCAGATGCGCTCGGGAGGAATGGCGGGGCCGAGGCGGTCGACGGTCTGCTGGATGAGGGAGCGGTCGCCGAGGAAGTTGAGCACCTGTTTGGCGCGGCTGCGGCGGCTGAGAGGCCAGAAGCGAGTTCCGCGGCCGCCCGCAAGGATCAACCCATACCTGTTTTTCTTTGCCATGTTGTGCCGGTGCTCCGGGTTATTGGAGGGGGTAGCTGCGGATGAGCTGCAGCGTCCGGTTCCAGCGGGTTTTGGTGAAGAAGTGCTGCGCGAGGTCGACGAAGTGATGGACGGTGTAGTCCTGGAGATCGGCGGTGGGGGCGTCGTAGGACCAGAGAATGACGACCGGCTTGCCGATGATGTTTTCGCGGGGGACGAGGCCCCAGTAGCGGCTGTCGAGAGAGTTGTCGCGGTTGTCGCCCATGGCGAAGTAGTTGCCGGGCGGGACGACGAGCTCGCCGTTGACGACGTCGGACTGGATCATCTGTTCGGCGCGCTCGCTCATTTTTTCGTCGCCGGCGGGCTCGAAGGGGGCGGAGGGGAAATTGTCGCGGTAGGCGTCGGGGTAGGGAAAGATGTGAATGACGTAGGGCTCGCGGACGGGATGGCCGTTGAGCAGGAGCTGGCGGTTGTCGAGGCGGATGTGATCGCCGGGGACGCCGATGACGCGCTTGACGTAGTTTTCCTGGATGAGGACGGGATGGCGGAAGACGATGATGTCGCCGCGCTTGACGTCTTCGTAGGGGAGCAGGGCGCGGGTGAGCGGGCCGGGGGGAGAGAAGGCGAGCTTATCGACGATGAGGTGGTCGCCGGTGAGGAGGGTATCGTGCATGGAGGAGGTGGGGATGGCCATGACCTGGGCGACCATGGTGGTGCCAAAGATGAGGATGAGGATGGTGACGGACCATTCGGCGATGAAAGAGCGGACGGTATCGGGCTGCTTGTCCGGGGGAGTGGAGGATTCGCGCCGGGGCGCGGGTTCAGTTTTTGTACGTGTAGCCATGGATCAGCAGGAAGGTCCGGGACCATCGCGTTTTGCTGAAAAAGTGCTCGGCGATGTCGATGAAATGGCGGACTCCGATGGAGGAATCGGCGAGGTCGGCGGTGGGGGCATCGTAGGACCAGTAGATGACCAGCGGCTTGCCGATGATGTAGTCGCGGGGGACGAATCCCCAGTAGCGGCTATCGAGGGAGTAATCGCGGTTGTCGCCCATGGCGAAGAAGTTGCCTGGGGGGACGACGATCTCGCCGTTGACCTGGTTGGTCTGGAGCATGGCGACGGCGCGGGCGTCGGAATGGAAATCGGGGTCGCCGGGGAAGTTGTCGCGATAGGAGTCGATGTAGTCGGTTTTGTGGACGACGTAGGGCTCGTCGAGCTTGACGCCGTTGCGGTAGACGGCCTTGTTCACTAAGCGGATGTGGTCGCCGGGGATGCCGATGACGCGCTTGACGAAGGTCTGGCGGATGTCGACGGGGTAGCGGAAGACGATGATGTCGCCGCGCTTGGGCTCGCGGAACGGGAGGATATATTTGCTGACGCCGCCGGCGGGACTGTAGGTGAGTTTATCGACCAGGAGGTGGTCGCCGATGAGGAGGTTGTTCTCCATTGAGCCGGTGGGAATGACGAAGGCCTGGACGAGGGTGGTGGTGCCGAACAGCAGGAGGAGAACGGTGACGGTCCACTCGGCCAGAGCGCCGCGCGGGGCATCGGGGGGCGGCGCGGAGGACAGCGGCGGGGCCGCTGTTTCCGGACTCACTTCCCCAACGTGGCCGATGTCGGATTTCATAAAGCGGGAAACCTTCAGTGTAACAGTCCCGACCCCCGCGGCGAGCCGGACCCGGTATGATGTCGCTCAGAGGCCGGGGCGGGAAGGGCGCGGCTTCATGGGAGAAATGGCGGCATTTGACGGCTCACTGGTAATCGAATGGGACAATCCGCGGCTGGCGGGCGGGGGGCGGGCGCGGCGGATGATGGAGAGCCTGTCGAGGCAGCTTGGGGAAGTGGCGACGCGGTGGGAGGTGATTGTCTGCGGGAGTCCGGAGGTGCTGACGGGGGAGTTGATGGAGGAGATCGGGGAGGTGCTGGGGGAGTGGGGAGGGAGGGTGGACCTGCGGTTTGTTCCGGCGCCGGCGGCGGTGACGGAGACGGGGGCGGCGCCGTACTTTGAACTGAAGAACTACGGGGCGGCGCAGGCGTCGGGGGAATTGCTGGTGTTTCTGGACAGCGACGTGGTGCCGGAGGAGGGTTGGCTGCGGGCGCTGGCGGGGACATTTGACGATCCGGCGGTGGAGGTGGCGACGGGGGCGGTGCATCTGGAGGGCGAGGGGCTGTATGCGGACGCGGTGGCGATGTTCTGGTTTTTTGCGCCGCGGCGCGAGGGCGGGGGCGTGGAGGAGACGAGACATTTTTTCGCGAACAATGTCGCGTTCCGGCGGGAGCTATTCGAGCGTTTTCCGTTTCCTTCGCTGGCCGGGACGAACCGGGGCGCATGCCGGCGGCTGGCGGCGACGCTGCGGGAGCATGGGGTTCGGATTTACCTGAACCGCGCGGCGCGGGTGAGCCATCCGCCGCCGGCGACGTACCGGCATTTTGCGATGCGCGCGCTGTCGCACGGGCGGGACAACTATGTCAGCGAGGGGGCGATGAGGACGCTGGGGCGCTTCGTGGCGGGGTTGGGGGAAGCGGCGTGGCGGCCGGTGGCGCGCTTCCGGGGGTTGGGCGTGCCGGCGGTGGAAGTGCCGGCGGGGTGGGCATTGGGCGCGGCGTATTGGGGGCTGCACCTGGCGGGATTCGTGATCGCGGCGGTGCATCCGCGATTTGCCCGGGCGCACATCCGGCTGTAAGGAGGGCGGGCTCCGGCTAGACTGAGATTTGCCGAACGCCGCCGTGCGCCGCCTCGCTCTGCTGCTGCCGCTGGTGGTGTATTTCGCCTTGCCGAACCGCAATTATTACTGGGATGGGGTGAGCTTCGCGCTGGCGATTGAGCGGGGCGGGCCGATGGCGGGGCTGCTGAACCCGAATCATTTGCTGTACACGGTGTTTGGGGCGGCGCTGTATCGCGGGGCGGCGCTGGCGGGCGTAGCGGCGCGGGCGCTGATATTGATGCAGTGGGCGAACATGGTGCTGGCGGCGGGGGCGGTGGCGATGGTGGAGAAAGCGCTGCGGCAGGCGGGGGCGTCGGCTGAGAAGAGCCTGGCGTATGCGCTGGCGTTCGCGTTTTCGGCGACGTGGTGGA
>DAIDHC010000212.1 GCA_027452065.1 Bryobacterales bacterium | reverse complement strand
CAACGAGAGCCTCCGCCCGCGCCTGGAAAAGCTCCTCAAGCCCGGCGCCCGCGTCATCTCCCACGACTACGCCGTCCCCGGCTGGAAGCCCGCCCAGGTCGAGGAGACCGACTCCGACTCCCACCCCCACACCGTCTACCTGTACATCATGCCGCCCAACAAGGGCTGAGCCGTTTTCAGCAATCCACTGGCCAAGACACAAGCCCGTGGTGTTCCCCAAAAAATCGCCATAAGCCGCTAGTTTTCTTTGCCTTAGACCCTCCCCCCTCACCCTCCTCTCTTCCCAATTCCGTGACTCGCGTGCGATACTGTAGTCAGGTATCACGCACAAGAACCTCCCGGGCGGCCCCGGCTTTCCCCAGCCGGCCATCGCTCTCCGGGCCCTGTGCATGGGAATTGGATGAAGAGCAAGAGCATGTCGCAGTTGGGCGAGGCTGTAGCCCGTTACCATAAGCTTCTCGAGTCCGAGCCGTACCGGGATCTCTCCTGGGCCGCCTCGCTTCAAGACGCCATGAAGGAGCACCACCTCCTGCTGGGCGGCCGCCCCGCTTCGCCCGTGCTCCGCCCTCACTTCCTCAGCCGCCGCCAGTACACGCACCTGTCCTCCGTCGCCGAGTCCCTCATGGCCTCCATCGACCGGCTCCAGCGCGCCGCCCTCTCCAACCCCGCCCTGCTTTCCCGCATGCAGCTTCTCCCCGCCGAGAAGATGCTCGCCGCCATCGACCCCGGCTACTCGTTCCTCGGCGTCACCAGCCTGCTCGATACCCACCTCAACAACGGCACCCTCCGCTTCGCCCAGTACAACTCCGAGACCCCCGTCGGCATCGCCTTCTCCGAGCGCCTCAACGATCTGTTCTACGACGCGCCCCCGGTGAAGGAGTTCCGCAAGAGATACCACCTCACCCGCCTCGGCGGCGCCAAGCCCCTGCTCCAGGCCCTCCTCAAGTCCTATAAAGAATGGGGCGGCAAGAAAAAGCCCCAGATCGCCATCCTCGAGTTCCGCCAGCCCTTCCAAAGCTCTGAATCGAGCGAAAACGCCCTGCTGGCCGAGTTCTTCCGCGCCCAGGGCTACCCGACCGTCGTCGTCAGCGCCGATCAGCTCGAATACCGCAACGGCGTCCTCGGCCGCGAAGACTTCGCCATCGACCTCGTCTTCCGCCGCCTCCGCGTCCAGGAGTTCCTGGTCCGCTTCGATCTCTCCCACCCTCTCCTGCGCGCCTATCGCGACGGCGCCGTCTGCGTGGTCAACAATTTCCGCTCCGAGCTCGCCCAGAAGCGCGCCATCTTCGACCTCCTCACCGACGAAACTGTCACCGCCGGCTTCTCCGCCGCCGAACGCCGCACCATCCGCGAGTTCATCCCCTGGACCCGCGTCGTCGCCGCCGCCAAAACGTCTTACCAGAACCAGCAGGTCGACCTGCCCGACTTCATCCTCAAGAACCGCGCCCGCCTCGTCCTCCGCCCCAACGACGACTCCCCCGATCAAGCCACCATCCGCGGCGCCTCCGTCGACGACGCCCGCTGGGAGCGCTCCCTCCGCATGGCCATGCGCACCCCCTACGTCGTCCAGGAAGCCGTCGAGCCCGTCCGCTCCCTCTTCCCCATGCTCAGCTACGGCCACCTCGAGCTCCGCGAGCTCAACGTCGAGGTCCAGCCCCACTCCTACCTCGGCAAAGTCAACGGCGCCTCCACCTGGCTCACCGCCGGCGGCCCCAACGGCTTCTCCACCCTCTCCGGCCTCGCCCCCACCTTCCTCCTCGAACCCAAATAACCCGTGTGCCTGCCCTTTCCCAACTGAGCGCCATTGGCAGGCCGCGGGAGCTTCTCTCGCTTCTCGCCCTAACCGCATTCGCCGTCACGGCCCGTGCGCAGGCTCAGGGGCCGCCCGACGTAAGCGCGCGGCCGAACCACGGTCAAAACGTTACGTTTACATCCCTCGTCCACGGCGAATCCATCGTTCTCCCCGAACCCTCTCCTGTCCTCGTGTCCAGCGGGAGCGTCTGCGACGCCAAGGGGAATCTGTTTGTCATCCTCGGTGAAGGTCCGCATCCCTCGCCCGAGCATCCCCTGGATCGCGGCGAAATCTACTTCCACTCACCAATCCGAAGGGTGTCGCCCACCGCGAAAGCGGTTACGGCATTCCCTCTCCGCACTCCCCAGGGCTACGCCGCAGGCACCCGGGACTCGTTCAACGTTGATCCGGAAGGCAGGCTATACATTCTCCTCCGCGCCTACCACGTGGTTCCAGCACCAGGACCAAAACCACCGGCCGATTACGTCATCCTTCCTCTCAACGATGACGGCTCCGCCGGCACGCCCATCGTGCTCGAAGCGATCCCCGGCCGCACATTCAAGCCCCTCCGATTCGCCGTCTTTGCCAACGGCACGTTACTCGTCGCCGGATTGAGCCCAAATCCGGGCACAGGCGCCGAGGACTCCATCGCCGCCATATTTAACCCGTTCGGCAAGTTCGTCGCCGACGTGCCAGTCCCCTACAGCTTACGCGCTTCCACCGGACCCATCCGGAGCTCTATAGACTACGTGGCCCCTGCCCTGCCGATCGTCTACCTCAGCGCAATGACCTCAGCCCCGGACGGCAACATTTATTACGTCGTCGTCTCGGACCACCCCCACGTCTTTGCGATATCTCCGACCGGCGCCATAGTAAAGGACTTCTCCATCCTTCCCTCCGCCACCGGACTCGACTCCACACAGATGGGAGTCGCCGCTCAAATCAGCGTCGTCGGCGGAACGTCCCTCGCCATTGTCTTTGGACCGGTCCCTGGCCCCGGCCGCGCCTCGCCCGAGACATATTTCGTTTCCCTCGACATCAATTCTGGCCAGGTCACCACCGTAGTCGACGTCGGCCCGGCCCTCAAAAGCGACCTCTTCCCTGCCTGCGCCCCCTCTCTCGACTCCTGGTACTTCCTCGGCTCCTCCCCCGACCGCCATCTCACGCTGGAAAAATTCTTCCTCCGTTAGCACCCATGCGTCTTCACCCCGGCGCTCTTACTCCCGTCAGTACCACCGGCTAATTTTCCCTTCGCAAATCGCTGCGCAGCATTCTGTCCCGTCCTCCGGCAGACGACAATCGCCTAACCGTTCTCATAGGACAAGCGACCCTCCACCCAATCCACTCCCGCCGCGTCGTCCCGTAGAAAAGCAAAATGGCAGCAGCTTTCCTCCCCGAGCCGCAAGGCAGGGACGCCGCCTCGCATGCATGCCATTCCATGAACTCATCCGTGAACTCGGCGTGGAGCGTTTGCGCTGTGAATTGGCCCGCTCACGATCCGAGACCGCAAATCTACCCGGCACCGCGCAACCGGTTCCGGTCTCTAACTGGTCAGGTAAATGTTGCGAAAACGACCCGTTTGGATGTTGCTGGCGTTGGTTGGCGCCACGCCGGCGCTGGCACAGAATCCGGAAGCTGGAGTGACTATTTTGGGCCAATCCGAGCGAGTGCTGCGCATCGATTCTTACCGGCCTCTCGACTCCGCAGCCTATATCCTGGCATCCGATTACCAGATCAATATAAGCGCCGAGGATCCTCCGTTTGCCTTCTCAGACGATATCCTTGACTCGCACCCTAGCCGCCAGAATCCGCTCGCGGAGGACCATGCCTACTCTCCGAAACGCTCCAGTTTCGAGGTGCGATTCTCTGTCAACAGCGCCCGGTATCCCACGAACAACAGGGAACTGCTCGATCAGGTGGTCGCGGTATACAACCGCAAGAGCAATTTCCAGTACCGCCTTCAACAAGAGGGTGATTTCTTCAGCTTCGTTCCCATCTCGGCCAGAGATAGAACCTGTCGTGTCATCGGGATCGATGCCTTGCTGGATCAGAAGATCTCGCTTCCGAACGACAAGATGGGTATTTACAGGGCGGTCGCCGCAATCGAATCCGCAATGAGCCGCAATGCGCGAGAACCCGTCTACGTGAATACCCAGGACTGGATCAATCGGATACCGGATCTCAAAGTGTCATTTCCTTCGACGTCGGAACCAGCACGCGACATCCTGCTCACCGTGATCAAAGCTACCCACTACCGCTTCTACTGGTTAGCGAGGGAACGGCCCCTTCGGGGCGGATGGACGATCAACGTCATCCCACTTACCGGCCGGACGGTAAGAGAACCCGGTGGCGGCTTCCGCGATCCTGGGATCCTGTGGCCAGGCCAACTGCCCTTGCCTCCTATGCCACCGCCACGAGCCTCAAATCGCTAAATCCATTAACCACCGCAGAAGGAAATACGACGTTCTCAAACGCTCTCGCCAACTGATCCGGTCAAAACCTTACTCCGGCGCTTCCGCGGGCAGCGCGACCAAAATCCCCCAACAAGATCACAGCCCGACGAAAAACATTTACGGCGACAGGCGGGCGCACCGGCATAGCGTCGCAGTGTGATTCCTGAACGATGACGCGCGAGCGTTGGAGGTGAGTGTCCGCCCGGCGTTCGCGAACCGCCCCATGCCCACCGGTATCCGAGTGTCCTGCACTACGTCTTCGCTGCTCATATGAAGGAATACTCGCCAGGTGTGCCTGCAGTGGATCGTGGCCACAAAGATGATGGGGAGGTCATCTTTCTGCCCGTCGGCCCTCCGCATCAAATGAAGAACCTGGAGAGCAACAAACCCCTGAAAGCCATCCGGGTGGAATGGAAGAAAGCTCGCTGAACCCGGCTTCTCGAAGGTGTCAAGATGATTTCCTACTGCACGGTCGGCTGCCCGGACATTGGGCCGGATCACGACCGACAAGTCGGCTTGCCTTCCTCTGCAGGTCTACAACGTTGCGATGATCGCGTCACATGTCACGCCCTTATGGACGCGGGCGTATCGCCACCGCCGGCATAGAGTATCGGCCAGATGCGCGCCGGAGACGTCGCGAGGGATCTTCATGCAACCGACAGGACCTCGTCACGAACCAAGTGCAGCCGAACCCGCTCGGGCCGCGGTTGGTCGAAGAAGAACGCTGCCGTCGCCTCAAGCACGTTCTCGCGCAACTGCTGCCAGGTATCCCCCTGGGTAAAGATGTTCTCGGTGAGGCACTCCGCGCAATAGCCGCCGTCCGCCTCCTGGACCACTTCGAACACCAATTCCGCCATACCCATATCATACGGCACGGGTCCTCCCGGCCATGGTTCATCGCTCCCCAAGCCCGCACGCGGCCGGCCCCGCAATCTCAATAGATGCCCGGAATCAGCCGCGACGTGCGCCTGACGTAGGCACGATACCCGTCGCCAAACTCCATCTCCAGCAGCCGCTCTTCCGCATGGATCCGGCCAAGCAGCACCACAACAAGGAGCGCCAGAAGCACCAGGCCTGCGCCCGAACGAAAAACCAAAGCCCAGCCGAACATCGTCATCACCAGCCCGAGATAGCTCGGGTGACGAATCTGCCCATAGATGCCGGTTGTCACCAGCGTGTGTCCGGATTGGATCGCAACCAGGCCGCTGAACCGGCGGCCCAGGACAAATACCGGCCACAGGCGCAACGTGCCGCCGGCGGCGTAGATGGCTATGCCCACCCATCGGATGCCATCGGAGTCAAACGTCCACCAGCCAATGCGATCGGTGTAGGCCGGCAGGAAGCCGCCCAGGAGCCCGATAACCGCGAACGCGGCCAGCACCCAGCGGTTGCCCCGGTCCTCTCGCACGCCCGAGCTCAGGCTTGCGCCGGCGAATACCGCAACCACCCCCATCGCCAAAGTTATGATCGCCAGCGCCACCCGCGCCGCATTCGCAAAGAACGGCGCCCCGCCCCAGCCGAGAACCGCCAGTCCCAGGTAAGCGGCAATGCCGAAGAGCACCACCGTGAATCTCGCCGCGAAACTCATCACCACCATCCTACCCGGCGCTCCACAACGACGGCGCCCCCGAGGCTCGCCGGGCAGACCCCGCCCGGTCCCCGCGATCACCCCGCCGAAAGCGTCCCGCCCTCGATCCCCATCTCCCAACTCGTCCCCCCGCCCCTCGCCGCCACGAGCAGCACAAAATCCCCGCCCACGGCCCGCAAGGCTACTGAGCATAGGCTTCCCGGCGCAAGCACCGGCATCCCGAAGCGCCGCGGCCACGCAATCGCGAACGAGCCTCACTCGTCCGGAACGGCGACTACCCGTCCAAGTGAAACTTCCTCCAAACCGGAATGGCGATCCGCACGAGCCCGGCTGCCTTCGCGGGCATTCTCCGAGTGGCCGGCGATACGGACCGTCGAAAATACGTCAGGGACGATATTGGCCAATCCGCCGTCCCTCCGCGCTCAATTTCGGCCGCGCATCCGCCGACCTTTGAGCCGGCTGGAACAGCCGCGGCGCAAAGTCCTGCAAGTCGCGGCGCCACGTCTGCCACTCGTGATTCGTGCCGGGGGACTCGTAAAACACGTGCTGGATCTTCGCCTCATCAAGCGCGGCGTGTAATTTCTCGATGCCCTGCTTCATGCGCTCCGGCTCGTTCGTTCCCACGCCGATCCAAAGCAGATGAACGCGTTTGGAAAACGCCACCGGGTCAGCCATTGCGCCGTTGAATGCTGTCTTGGTGTCCAGCTTGTCGCTTCCTGCCGCAAACACGTTGGCCGCTCCGCTGAACCCGCCGATATACGAGAACAGGTCCAGATGATGGAACGTCACCTGGAACGTCTGCATGCCCCCCATGGAGAGGCCTGCCATCGCGCGATGTTCGCGGTCGGGCATGGTGCGAAATTTCGAGTCGATGAAGGGAATCAGCGCCTGAGTCATGTCGTCGTCGAAAGCAGCCATCATGTCCTGCATTGCTTTCCTCATCTCCGGAGACCCAAACGGCTTTCCCGCGAGATCGGGGACGGGCTGACCCGCCCGCCGGGCATAGCCATTCGCCATTACGACGATCATCGGCTTCGCTCTCGCGGCGCCGATTAGGTTATCGAGAATGAAATTAGCCTTGCCCTGCCGCGTCCAGCCGGACTCATCCTCGCCCCCGCCGTGCTGGAGGTAGAGCACAGGGTAGCGCTCTTTCAGCCGTGTGTCGTAGGCGGGCGGCGTGTATACCAACGCGTGTCGCCATGTGCCGGTAACCTTCGACTGGTACCACACCTCGCGAACCTGCCCGTGCGGGACATCCTGCGGCAGATAATACGTCACCGCCGCTTCCGGCACCTCAACCGCGCTGGCCCATTTGCTTCCCCCGAAATACGCAGTGCTGCCCGGGTCGCTTACTTCCGCGCCGTCCACGATCACCGTGTAATAGTGAAGCCCCGGGGCCATCGGCGGCGTCGTAAATGTCCAGAAGCCGTCCCCCTGTTTTTCCATATCGGCTTTCGGACCGCTCCAGAAGTTGACCCGGACTTTATTGGCATCCGGCGCCTTGAAGCGGATCTCGACGCGCGACTGGCTGTCGACCCGCGGATATTGCGCGTCCAGAACATTGGATGTAGCGGGCTTGAAATCGCCTGACTCCTGCGCCAGACAGAACCCGGCTGCCATCAAAGCCACAATCGTAATTGGTCGCATAGCACCTCCAGGTGATGTCACGACCAGCGCCGTTGTGTGACTGAAATCGCCCTGGTCTCAGTTGCTCGACATCGTCATCCACTATACGACCAAGTGCGATCGATTGTCTCGTTCGGGCGTCCCGGAACGCGTCCCAAATGAATCGGCACGCAGCGCCATTCGAATCAACCGGCGGGCTTGGACGCTCCGTGTTCGGTGCCGGGCGAGTCACGCAGTACTCGGAGACTGCTCGGACCCGATCCTGGCGGTGCCCTGTCCCATTAAGCCTGCCGGATTCAGGAACGAGAAGCCGGCATGAACGCCAATCACGCTTTGGCGGGAAACGCGCTCACCGTAGTTTCGACCGGCATCGACGTGCGGGCAGCATCCGCACAATTCAGCGAACGCCACGCCCCCCGGCCTCGCTCCAACCTTCCCCCGCGAAACCCAAACATCGCCCCATCCCCACCCAAAGCCGGCGCGGCTTGCCAGCGCTCCGCCCGCTACTTCGTCGGCGTCAAATGCCCATTCCGATCGCAAACCACTTAGCACGACTCGCAGTACGGGCCGCCGCATTTCTTCCCCGTCAGCGGGTCCACGGTAATCGTGCAACTGGCCTTGAAAACCGTGCCTTTCGGACCACACTTGCAGTCCGTAGACGTCGTCTGCCGCGAAACGCAAGTCGAGGCCTGAGCAAACACGGCCGTCTGCGAGCCTCTGTTCACCAGCAGGAGCCCGGCAACAACCGCGAACAGCCCCACTGAACGGGCGATCTTCGTCTTTCCCATCATCGCTGCCTCCCGAACTCCTGTGATCCCGCGCGGCCAAACCGAATCAGCGCCTCGGTGGTACAAAGGTAGAGCATCAGCAGCTTTCCCCGGTCACCCGCTTGGCTCACGAAACCAAAACCGAAGCCATCCGCCGCGCCCTCGTCGAACGAAAAGCCCGGCTCCAGGCCCAAGCTGGAACACCGGGACGCCGCTCCAACTCTCCGGCCCTTATGCCTGTCAACAAAAAACGGAACGAGCAACCCGACCACCAACCACCCGGCGCCGCGCTCATCGCCGGTGGGACGCGCTGCCCTCTTTGGCGAAAGCGACTCCCTCGCCACGACGCCGCAAACATGAGTCACATCCAACAAGACC
>DAIDHC010000211.1 GCA_027452065.1 Bryobacterales bacterium | reverse complement strand
GAGCCAGAGGCGCGAGCGGGAGGGCGAAGGCAACGTCTCCAGTATAATGAGGCCGATGCGGCGAATCGTATTGTGGGTGGCGCTGCTGGCGGGCGGCGCGAGGGCGGCGGTTGTCTGTCAATGCGACCCGGCGCAGCCGGCGACGATGGCGGCGCGGCAGTGCAGTTTGTGCCGCGAGGCGGAAAAACAGCCGGCGGATGTGAAAGTATTTTTTTTGAAGGACATCAACCCGGCCAAGCCGCACCGATGGCTGGCGCTGCCTCGCAGCCACGCGCATTCGCTGGCGGCGATGACGCCCGAGGACCGGGCGGCGTACTGGGCGGGGGCGATCCAGAAAGCGCGCGAGCTATTCCCCGACGGGGACTGGGCTATTTCGCTGAATGGGCCGGGTGTTGTCACCCAGTGCCATACCCACGCGCACATCGGCAAGCTGCTGCCAGGCGTGGAGACCGATCAGTTCATTACAGTTACGAAGGTTGAGGAAATTCCGGTACCGGACGGTGAGGGGTTGTGGATTCATCCGCAGGGCAATCTCTATCACGTGCATCTGGGGGAGCAGATTACCGAGACGGTGTTGCTGCGGTAGAGGCTGATACGGTAGGAGGAGTATGGCACTGGTAGAAATTCAGAGTCCGCCGCGGCCGGAGAACGCGGCGATCCGCGTGAACCGCGAAGACAATGTGGCGGTGGCGCGGGTGATGCTGGGCGAAGGCCAGAGCGTGGACCTGGGCGACGTGGTGGTAAAGACGAGGGTCGTGGTGCCGGCGGGACACAAGCTGGCGCTGCGGGCGATCGCGGCGGGGGCGGCGATTGTGCGGTATGGGAACCGGATCGGGGTGGCGCGGCGGGACATCGCGGCGGGCGAGCATGTTCACACGCACAACGTGGAGTTCAGCGAGGCTCATCCGGAGTACGAATTTCCGCAAGGCGAGATCGCGGTGCCGGAGGCGCCGGCGGGAGGGCCGTCGTTTCAGGGCTACGCGCGGGAGGATGGGCGCGTTGGGACGCGGAACTATATCGCGGTGGTGGCGGCGAGCAACTGCGCGGCGCACGCGGCGGAGCTGATTGCGGCGAGCTTTGCCGGGCACATGCTGCCGGCGAACGTGGACGGGGTGGTGGCGTTTCCGCACGGGGAAGGCTGCGGGATGTCGATCGGGGAGGACTCGCGGCAGCTTCAGCGAACGCTGGGAGGCGTGCTGCATCATCCGAACGTGTCGGCGGCGGTGATTCTGGGGCTGGGATGCGAGGTGAACCAGATCGATCATTATCTGGGCGCGGGGGCGAAGCGGAGCGAGAGGCTTGTCGGGCTGACGCTGCAGTCGAGCGGAGGGACGAGGGCGGCGGTAGAGGAAGCGCGGAAGGAGATCGACGGCATGATCGAGCGGGCCGCGGCCGAGAAGCGGAGCCAGTGCCCGGCGTCGAAGATCGTGCTGGGGCTGAACTGCGGGGGCTCGGACGCGTTTTCCGGGATTACGGCGAACCCGGCGCTGGGGGTGTGTTCGGACCTGCTGGCGGCGGCGGGCGGCGCGCCGGTGCTGGCCGAGACGACGGAGATTTTCGGGGCCGAGCACCTGCTGGTGAAGCGGGCGCGAAACCGGGCGGTGGCCGAGAGGCTGCTGGGATTTGTCGAGAAGTACCGGGCGTATCTGCGGCAGTTTCCTTCGAGCGGCTTCGACGACAACCCGTCGCCGGGCAACAAGGAAGGCGGGTTGACCAATATCGTCGAGAAGTCGCTGGGGGCGGTGGCGAAGGCGGGCAGCTCGCCGATGATGGAGGTGGTGGACTACGCCGAGACGGTGCACGGGCCGGGGTTTGTGTTCATGAACACGCCGGGCTACGATCCGGTGTCGCTGACGGGGCTGGCGGCGGGGGGAGCGAACGTGATTGCGTTCACGACGGGCAGGGGGAGCGCGATCGGGTTTCCGACGATTCCGGTGATCAAGATTGCCAGCAACACGCCGATGTATGAACGTATGAAGGACAACATGGACGTAAACGCCGGGCGGATCGCCGACGGCGAGGCGACGGTGGAGGGCGTGGGCGAGGAGATTTTCGAGCTGCTGATGAGGGTTGCCTCCGGCGAGAGGACGAGCAGCGAGCGGCTGGGGCATCACGAATTTGTGCCCTGGCGGATCGGCCCGGTGCTGTAGGGATGGCAACGCCGGTGGCCTGGTGCTTCTGGCTGTCGGTGGGGCTGGTGGTCTACGTGTACGTGGGCTATCCGCTGCTGCTGGCGGGGCTGCGGGTGTTTTTCGACAATCCGGTGAAGCGGGCGCCGATTGAGCCGAGCGTGTCGCTGCTGATTCCGGCATACAACGAAGCGAGCGTGATCGAGGCCAAGATCGAGAACGCGCTGGAGCTGGATTATCCGGCCGAGAAGCTGGAGATCGCCATCGCCTCGGACGGATCGCGGGACGAGACGGTGGAGAAGGCGCGGGCGTGCGCGGAGAGGCTGGGGGTGGCGGGCAGGGTGAGGATCTTCGCCTACACGGAGAACCGGGGCAAAGTGGCGGCGCTGAACGACACGGTGCCGAGGCTGAGCGGGGAGGTGGTGGTGTTCTCGGACGCATCGGCGATGTTCGAGCCGGACGCTCTGCGGCATTTGGTGGCCAACTTCGCCGATCCGCACGTGGGGGCGGCGGGGGGGATCTACCGGATCCGGCGGGAGGAGACGGCGGCAACGGGGGCGCAGGAGGAGATGTACTGGCGCTACGAGAGCTTTCTGAAGAGCCAGGAGGCGGCGATGGGATCGGTGCTGGGGCTGCACGGGACGATACACTCGCTGCGGCGGGAGCTGTATCCGTATCCGCCGCCCGGGACGATCAACGACGACTGGGTAATCCCGGTGCGGGTGCTGCAACTCGGCTATCGGGTGGTGTACGATCCGCGGGCGCGGACTTATGAAGAGGCGCACGAGATGAGCGGGTTCGGGCGGCACGTGCGGATCATGGCGGGCAATGTGCAGCAGTTGGGGGAGCTGCGGGGATTTCTGCGGCCGCTGCGGCCGCGAAGCCTGCTGTACTTTCTGTCGCATAAGGCGCTGCGGCTGGTGGCTCCGTTTGCGATGCTGGCGGCGCTGACGGCGAACCTGTTGCTGCTGGACGAGCTGCTGTACCGGGTGACGCTGATGCTGCAGGTGGCCTTTTACGGTCTGGCGGTGCTGGGTTCGGCGTGGAGGCTGAGGCCGAAGCTGCTGCGGCTTCCGTATTACTTCTGCCGGGTGAACGCGGCGGCGTTTCTTGGGGTGTACCACGCCCTCACCGGGCGGCGGCGCCTGAGCTGGAGCTGAGGCGGATGGCGCCGCGCGGCGCTTGCTAGAATTTGGGGTATATGCGTTTGTTGCTGACGGCACTGTTGTGCCTCCTGCCGGTTTCCGGCGCCGAGACTCCGAAGAACTTTTTCGACAAGCCGACGATGGAGGCCTATCTCCGCCATCTGATGCCGTTTTCGCCCCAGGTGCAGATCCAGATTCTGGACCCGACGCCAGCTCCGGTAGCGGGGTTGAAGAAGATCAAAGTGAAGTACACCTTCGGGCAGTTTTCCGAGGAATCGTCGTTCTATGTCTCGAGCGACGGGAAGCATCTCATCCAGGGCGATGTGTTCACGGCGGGCGCGAGCCCGTTTCAGGCGCAGTTGGACAAGCTGAACACGAAAGGCGCACCGAGCTTCGGAGCGGAGGGGGCGCCGGTGACGGTGGTGCTGTTCAGCGACTTCGAGTGCCCGTTGTGCAAGGACGAGGCCAAGAGCCTGAGGACGAACCTGCCGAAGGAGTATCCGACACAGGTGAAGGTGTATTTCAAGGACTTCCCGCTGGTGCAGATCCATCCGTGGGCCAAGGCGGCGGCGGTTGCGGGACGGTGCATTTATCACGAGAACGCCAAGGGGTTTTGGGACTACTACGACTGGATCTACGACAATCAGGGCGATTTGAACGCGGACAACCTGAAAGCGAAGACGGCGGAGTTCCTGGCGGCACATAAGCTGGACTCGATGGCGATGGGGCAGTGCATCGAAACGAAGGCGACGGAGAAGGAAGTGGAGCAGTCGATGGCGGAGGGGCGGGCGATCCCGGGGCTGATGGAGTCCGGGCAAAGGATGGACGGAGTGGACTCGACGCCGACGCTGTATCTGAACGGACTGCCGATTGTGGGCAACATTCCGTGGCCGAATCTGAAGGCGCTGATCGACAAAGAGCTGGCTTACCAGCAGCAGGCGAAGGCGGAGAGCGAGAAGTGCTGCGAAGTGAAGATTCCGGCGTTGAACTAATAATCCAATGACACAAGCCTGGCGACGGACGCGCGCGGGATTGACGCTGCTGTTGGTGGTGTCGGCCGCGGCGGGCGCGGCGCGGCTGGGCAGCGGGGATTATCTGAGCCATGTGCGGTATCTGGCCTCGGAGGAGTTGAAGGGGCGCGGGAACGGGACGCCGGGGCTGGAGAAGGCGGCGGAGTTTCTGGCGGGGAGTTTCGAGGCCTACGGGTGGAAACCGGTGCCGGGGCACGGCTATTACCAGGACTTTGAAGTGACGACGAGCGCGGCGCTGGGGGCGGGGAGCGCGCTGGGATACGAGGAAGGTCCGAAAGGGCCGCGGCGGGAGCTGAGGCTGGAGCAGGAGTTCGTGCCGCTGAACCTGTCGGCGAGCGGGGACGCGGCGGGCGAGGTGGTGTTTGCCGGCTACGGGATCACGGCGCCGGAGTATCACTACGACGACTACGCGGGCTTGAACGTGAGGGGGAAGATCGTGCTGATTCTGAGGCACGAGCCGCAGGAGTTCGACGAAAAGAGCGTGTTCGAGGGGAAGAACTACACGGCGCACGCACAGTTGTTCAGCAAGGCTTCGAACGCGAAGATGCACGGGGCGCTGGCGGTGCTGCTGGTGAACGACGCGGCGGCGCATCCGGCCGATGAGGACCGGCTGGAGACGTTCGGGGTGACGGAAGGACCGGAGAACGCGGGGATCGAGTTCGCGCAGGTGTCGACGGCGGTGGCGCAGGAGTGGGCCGGGCTGGCTGGGAAGAAGCTGGCCGATGTGGAGGGGGAGATCGACCGGGACGCGACGCCGCGCTCCTTCGCCCTGCCGGAGGAATTGAAGGTGACGGTGAAGGTGGATGTGAAGAGGGAGGTGCGGACGGTGCACAACGTGTGCGCGTACCTGCCGGGCGCCTCGTCGGAGGAATATGTGATCGCGGGGGCGCACTACGACCACCTGGGACTGGGCGGGCGGTATTCGCTGGCGCCGTCGATGACGGGGACGGTGCATCCGGGGGCGGACGACAACGCATCGGGCGCGGCGGGCCTGCTGGAGCTGGCGCAGAGATTGAAGAAGGGGCCGGGGCTGAAGCGGGGCGTGCTGTTGATCGCGTTTGCGGGCGAGGAACTGGGGCTGCTGGGATCGAACTATTACGTCAACCACCCGGAGCTTCCGCTGGCCGACGCGGTGGCGATGATCAACATGGACATGATCGGGAGGATCCGGGACCACAAGGTGTACGTAGGGGGATCGGGGACGGGTTCGACGCTGGCGGCGTTGTTGAAGAAGGAAGACGGGAAGTATGGGATCACGGCGGATTTGACCGAGCGGGCGGGGTATGGATCGAGCGACCACACGTCGTTCACGGCCAAGCAGATTCCGACGCTGTTCTTTTTTTCGGGCCTGCATGCGGACTATCACCGGCCGAGCGACACCTGGGACAAGATCAACGCGGGCGAGGCGGAGAAGCTGCTGGCGTATGTGGGCGACGTGGCCGAGGGGCTGGCCGATGCGGGGGAGCGGCCGAAGTTTGTGCGGGTGGCCGAGCCAATGGAGGCGCATGGGGCGGCGACTTCGGGAGGGGGGTCGGGGTATGGACCTTACTTCGGGAGTATTCCGGATTTTACGGAGTTACCCAACGGGGTACGGTTTGCGGATGTGAAACCGGACTCGCCGGCGGCAAAAGCGGGGCTGAAGGCGGGAGATGTGCTCACGGAATTCGACGGGAAGCCGATACAGAACTTGTACGACTTTACCTACGCTTTGCGGGCGCGGAAGCCGGGCGACGTGGTGATGGTGAAGGTAATCCGCGGAAAAGAGACCATCGCGACGAAAGTCGCCTTAACGGAGCGAAAATAGCCGGAATGACGAGTATGTCGGAAGCTCTCACGATGAACAAGAGCGAAATTGTTCGTCTGCCGCCGTTGATTCTGCACCCGTTTGCGGAAGCCGGCGATTCGATGAAGCTGATGGAGAGTTCGAAGGCGGGGATGATGCTGGAGGGTCTTCTGCCGGAGAGCGACCGCACGCGGTATGAGCTGGACCGGGCGCTGCTGGAGGGGCGGTACTGCGAGCTGCGGATGTTGTTTTACGTGGGCAAGGACGTGGTGAGGTGGCTGGAGCAGTGCGAAGAGGTGGCCGGGCGGCACCCGGACGCGTTTCCGGCGGGGTTGAAGCGGCAGTCGTTTGTGGCCTACCTGGTGGATGCGACGCCCCGGAACGTGGTGGAGAAGCTGGAGAAGTGGGGTGTTGCGGGATACCAGCGGATCTTTGCGCGGGCGGTTGCGCTGAACGCGGTGTTCAACACGATTCCGGAGCCGGCGGCGCTGAACGAGGAATTCATCAAGGCGTATTACCGGTACGCGGACCAGATTTTCGCCGTGGAGCAGCGGGAGGAATATCCGGTGCTGGACGCAACGCGGTATTCGATGGAGCTGTACGCATCGGGCGAGTACTCGCGGATGCTGGAGCGGGAGTGGGAGGGCTGAGAGTCCTCCGGGGTTGAGCCGGCCAAGCGGGGCGCGGGGAATCAGCGATTGGTGGATGGGCGCGCGGCGCCGTCGTGCTGTTTGCTGAGGCGGCGGAAGTATTCGGCGACGGCGTCGGCATAGCCGTCGGGAGCGGGTTCGGGGGCGTTGGCGCGGACAGCGCCGCCGGAGGCGTCCTGGAGCTTGCGATTCAGCTCCAGTTCGATTCGTTCCAGTTCGGGAAGCAGTGTGTTCTGGAGGCGATCCGCGAGCTCGCCGGGATCGCCCTGCCAGTTCATGCGGCGAACCATACCTTGCAGATTGTCGAGATCGGAACCAAGGCCTGTGTCGCCGCGGCTGGATTGCGCGAGGCGGCGGAGGCTGTTCAGGCCTTGCAGCGTGGCCTGTTCGGCGGATTCGCCTTCGGAAGCACCGGGGATGGAGCCGCCGCGTTGGCCGGAGGCCTGGCCGGGCTGCGAGGAGCCGGGTTGACCGCTTCCGGACTGGTCCGATTGACCGGGCTGACCGGACTGGCCGGGCTGACCGGACTGGCCGGGTTGACCCGACTGGCCGGGCTGACCGCGTTGGCCGGACTGGCGGGTGCTGTTGCCTTCCTTGCCTTCCTGGCCGGAGGCCTGGGAATGGGAAGAGCCCCGTTGAGAGCCGGCGTCCTGGCCGGCCTGTAGCTGTTCGAGCTGGCGGCGGAGCTGGCGAACCTGATCGAGGGCGGCCTGGAGATCCTTCGATGCGCCGTCCTTGCCGGTCGCCGCGCCGCGGGCGTCCTGTTGATCGCCGTTGCGGAGCGCGGCGCGGGCCTGCTGGAGCTGGTCGTGAAGGTTGTCGAGGCCCATGGTGGTGATGGACTCGCGCATCCAGGTATAGGCTCCCTGGCCGCGGCGGACCCACTCGGAATTCTTGCGCATGCGCAGTTCGAGTTCATTCTGCTGGGCGTCGGCGAGGGCCTGGCGGAGCTTGGAAGAAGCGTCGGGCTGGCCGCCGGCGAGATTGCGGGCCGAGTCGGACATCTGCTGCTGGAGGTCCTTGAGCTGATCGGCGAGGCGCTGCTCCTCGTCGGCCATGCGGCGAGTGGCGGCCGTGGACTGGCCGGGGCTGGGGCCGAGGCGGGGATCGTCGGGGGCCTGCTGTTGGGAGAACATGCGCTGGAGGCGGTCGGCGAAGTCGCGGTGGGAGGAGGCGAGACGGGCAGCGCGATTGGCGAGGTCGTCGAGGTTGGAGGAAGCCTGATTGCGCTGGGCGTCTTCGAGAGTCTTGCCAGCTTCGGCGAGTTGACTGGCGGCGCGGCGGGCGGCGGAAGGATCGCCACTGGAGCCGGCGCGCATCTGATCCTCGGCTTCGGCGAGGCGGCGGAGGGCCTGGTCGAGTTGTTCGCGGTTGGCGTTGGAGGCTTGGGAGCCGTTCTGGCCGCGGGTCTGGGAGGAGCGGGAGGGCGAGCCCTGGGAACCCTGGGAAGAGGAAGACGACGACGAGGCGGAGGACGATGAGGAGGACTGGCGGCTGGAGCTCTGGCGCGTCATTTCTTCCATCTGGCGGCGGAGGTCCTCGGCTTCGCGGCGGAGCATTTCCTGCTGCCAGCGCTGCTGGAGCTGCTGTTCGGGGGATTTGGGTTGGGAGGCGAGTTCCTGCTGGCGGCGGGCGAGTTCTTTGAGTTTCTGGAGGGCTTCGTCGATTTTGCGCTGCTGGTCGCCGGAGGAGGCCTGCTGGCCGGTTTCGTACTGGTTCTTTTCGGTGTCGAGCTCGAGGTCGAGCAGGCGTTCGAGGTCGCGGCCCATGCCGCCGCCCCCACCGCCGCCGCCGCTGTTGCCGAAAGCGACCTGGATGTCGCGGAAGACGCTCTCGGCGCGGAGGAGGTGCTGGAGGGTCTGCTGCTCGATGGGCATGGCCTTGGGCCATTGGGAAGAGCGGAGTTGGGCGGCGGCGGCTTTGGCGGATTCGGCGGCCTGGTCCATGTTGTCGGTGAAGGCCTTGAACTGGGCGGAGCCGCCGGCCATTTCGCGGCTGCGCATGCGGTCGGCCAGGCTTTTGGCCTGGTCGCCGAGCTTGGTCTGCATTTCATCGAGGAAGCGGGCTTCGCTGGCGGCGGTGGCGGCGTCGCGGGGGTGGCGGGTTTCGTTCCAGGTGGCGGCGATGATTTCCTTTTCGCGCTCGGAGATGTTGTTGTCATCGCCGGCGCCGCCGCCCTGGCCGCTTTGCTGCGCTTGCGAGTAGCGGAGATCGAAAGGCTCGGCGTGGGCGAAGAACATGTCGGTCTTTTCGGAGGCGTGGGCATCGCGGGCTTCGGCGTAGTAGCCGACGACATCGCCGGGGGCGAGGTGGAAGTCCTCGAGAGCGAGGGTGGAAGAAGAGTTGAATTTCTTCTCGTTCGGGCGCGGAAGAAGGGAGAGCGTTTTTTCGGCGCCGCCGTTGACGGAGTAGTGGAGGAGAACTGCGTGGAGGCCGAAGTCGTCCTCGGCGTCGATTTTGACGGTGACTTCCTCGATGGGGTTGACGCCGGAGTCGCGGCCGGGCCAGGCGATTTTTACCGTGGGCGGCTCGTCTTTGCGGGCCTCGATGAAGTAGTCGCCGCTGAGGCGGACGGTGTCGGAGCCGTCGATGGCGGCGATGTAATAGGAGCCGTCCTTCTGGATGGGGACCTGGGCGGAGAGCCAGTTGGCGGACTGGGGGGCGAGGGGAATGCGAGTGCCGTTGTCGAGGACGATGACGCCGGAGGAAAGAGGGCGGTCGGTCTGGACGTCGAGCTGGGCGACGGTGCCGGTGACGGCGCGGAGATCGCCGCCGGGGTCTTCAACGGCGTCCTGGAGGCCGAGGCCGGAGGGGAAATGATAGCGGACGCGGAGGGCGCGGACGCCGGGGAGATCGCGGACGGAAAGAGTGTAGGTGGGCGAGTGGAGGCCGGAGGCGGCGACGTAGTAGTCGAGGGTGTCGTCGAGGCCGGCGAAGACGAATTCAAAATCGGGCGAGCCGGAAGAGGGCTGCATGCGGATGTCGTTCCACTTGGGAGCGCCGCGGTAACGGGCCATGAGATGGACTTCGGAGGAGGAGAAGCCGAGGAGGCGGGCTTTGACGCGTTGATCGGATTTGCGGCGGACGACGAAGTTGCCGGGCTGGACGACGATGTCGCGCAGGGGATGGAGGCCGGCTTTGGGAGTGTTGCCCCAGAGCAGGGCGCTGCCGTAGCCGAGGAAGCCGGGGCCGGCGAAGACGAGCCAGAGGAGGATGGTGACGGCGGCACCGGCGGAAGTGGCGAAGCCGACGAGCCAGGGAGTGGGGACAAGCTGGGAGGGGTCGCTGGCGCGGGCGGTGTTCAAGGCGTCGCCGGCGAGAAGTTGGTGGAAGGGGCCGGACTCGGAGGGGCGCTCGGCGAGGGTGAGGAGGCGCTGCTGGAATTCGGGGAAGCGCTTTTCGGCCTGGCGGGCGGCCCAGCGGCGGTTGAGGCGCTGGAGGGGGACGATGAGGCCAAAGGCGATGGCGAGGGCGATGGAGAGATAGAGAAGAGCGCGATGGGCGGCGAGAGTGCCGGAGGTGAGTCCGAACCAGTTGGCGGCGAGGACGAGGACGAGCGTGGTGAGGAGGGCGGCGGCGG
>DAIDHC010000210.1 GCA_027452065.1 Bryobacterales bacterium | reverse complement strand
GAGCGGGCTCAGGCGGCGGGCACGGGGATTTCGCGGGCGTGGCGCCAGAGGCGGTCGAGGGCGTAGTAGTCCCGGGCTTTTTCCGAGAAGACGTGGAAGACGAAATCGCCGTAGTCGGCCAGGACCCATTCGGCGTTGCGCACGCCTTCGACGCTGACCGGGTGTTCACCGCGTTCGGAGAGGCGAAGGCCGGCTTCCTCGGCGATGGCCTGGATCTGGCGCGGGTTGGCGCCGGTACAGAGGATAAAGAAATCGGCCATCGGGGTCACGCCCCGGAGGTCGAGGACACGGATGTCGGTTGCCTTCTTGGACTCGGCGGCGCGCACGGCGGTCATCCAGGCAGGTTCAGAGGAGGAATCGGAGGTTGAGGGAGGGAATACGAGGATGGCCGGGGCGGCGGGAGCCGATGAAGGTTTCGTGACAGAAAGCGCCTGTTTTCGAATAAACGATACTCCCTAACCGCTATGGTACACTGAAAGTTCCCCAATGCAAGATTTCCGGGCTATTTTTCTGCTTATTTGCGGCGCGGGCGCGGTGTGCGCGGCGGCGGCGGGGCAAACAAAAGAGAGCAAGAATGTTTCGGCGCGCGCGGGGGCGGCGTGCGCGGTTTCGGCGCTGGAGGATCGTGGCGCGGCGGGGAAAGGCAGCGAGGCCCGGCCGGGGGTGAGCAGCGGGGAGGGTGAGAGCGGCGCGGCCGCGGCGGGATCGGCTGGATCGGGCGCGAGCGCGGGGGCGGGCGGAGTGGCGGCGGAATCGGCTGGGTTGCGCGGGAGTGCGGCGGACGGTTCGAGCGCAACGGCGGCTGCGAATGAGCAGGGCCGCGGAGTGGAGGGGACAAACGGCGCTGCGGAGGGTGGGCCGGCTGGCGCGCGCGGGTCCGCGGCGGGTACTGTGGCGGGGCGGGAGGCTCGGCTGGCGCGGCTCGAGGTGGAGCGGGTGCGGGCGATGGTGAAGATGGGGGCGCTGCCGGCTTCGCAGCTTGCGGTGGCCGAGGCCAAGCTGGCCGATGCTCAGGACGAGGGGATTCTGGAAACCACTTTATATGGAAGCGTGAACGCGGCCGGGCTGGACCAGAGCGGGGCGGAGGCGATGGTGGCGGCGGCCGAGCGGAGAGTGGAGCGGCAGAAGGCGGAAGTGGAGCGGATGGACCGGCTGGCGGCGGGCGGGATGGTGGCGCGGAGCGGCGTGGGGCCGGCGCGGAATGAGCTGCAGTGGCGGGAGACGACGCTCGACCTGGCACGGCAGAGGGCAGCGTTGATCGGGGAGATGGCCGAGGCGGCGCGGCGCGAGATGGCGGCTGAGAGCGCGGAGGCGGCGGGGATGCGGGCCGCATCGCCGGCCAACGGGGGGGCGGCGATGGAGCGCTACGACGGGGACGGGCATTTCGACACCGGGGAGCTGAAGCAGATTGAAGGCGCCTATGCGCGGCGCTTCGCCGGGCCGCTGCCGATCAGCGCCGAGGGGGAGACGGCGGTGCACCGGGCCCTCGGCTTCGATCATCGGGGCCGGGTGGACGTGGCGGTGAATCCGGACGCGCCGGAAGGGCAGTGGCTGCGGCGGTATCTCGAGGCGAATCACATTCCGTATTACGCCTTCCGCGCGGCGGTGCCGGGCAAGGCAACGGGGGCGCATATCCACATCGGGCCGGGAAGCACGCGGCTGCACAACGCCGACTGAGGGGCGCGGCCGGGCGCGGCGGCGGGGTGGTGGACGCGGGCGCGGCGACCGGCGGGAAGTGGTGGCGGGCGGCGGCGGGGGCCGGAGCGGCGAGCGATGGGGTGGTGGACGCGGGCGCGGCGACCGGCGGGAAGTGGTGGCGGGCGGCGGCGGGGGGCCGGAGCGGCGAGCGGTGGGGCGGCGAACGCGGGCGCGGCGAGCGGTTGGGTGACGCGGCGGGGCGTGCGGCGCGGGGGCCGGAGCGGCGAGCGGTGGGGTGGAGAGGCCGGATGGTTGGGGGCGCGGGGTAAGATAGGCGGCATGGCGAAACGGCTGGAGGTGTTGATACCGGCGGCGCGGATCGAGGAGCGGGTGCGCGAGTTGGGGGAGCGCATCGGCGCCGATTATCCGCAGGGGCCGCTCTATCTCATCGGAATTCTCAAGGGCAGTTTCTTCTTTCTGGCCGACCTGGCGCGGCACATTCACACACCTACGCGGATCGACTTCATCGGCATATCGAGCTACGGCAAGGGGACGAGCACGTCGGGCGAAGTGAAGCTGACCAAAGACCTGGACATTTCCATCGAAGGGCAGGACGTGCTGGTGGTGGAAGACATTGTCGACAGCGGCATCACGCTGCACTATCTGAGCAGCCTGCTGGAGCAGAGGAAGCCGCGGTCGGTGCGGATCGCCACGCTGCTCGATAAACCGGACCGGAGGCAGAGAGTGGTGGAAGTGGCGTACTCGGGGTTTCAGATTCCGGACAAATTCGTCGTCGGCTACGGGCTGGATTTCAATGAAGACTACCGGTCGCTGCCGGACGTGTGCGTGCTCGATCCGGGCTGAGGCGGCTGCCAGAGCTCGATGCGGTTGCCGTCGGGGTCGGTGATCCAGGCGAAGCGGCCGTATTCGTGGTCTTCGCGTTTGGGGTCGATGGAGACGTTTTCAGAGGCCAGGCGGGCGAGCAGGGCGTCGAGATCGTCGACGATGTAGTTGATCATGAACGGGGCCGGGCTCGAACCGAAGTAAGGGGACTTTTCGGGGAAGACGCTCCAGACGGTGCAGTGTTCGGCGGCGGAGGAATCGGCGGTGCGCCAGGGGAAAGTCACCGCTTCTCCGGCGCCGAAGCCGAGGTGGGCGGAGTACCAGGAGCGGAGGGCCTCGGGGGAGGCGGATTGGAAGAAAATGCCCCCGATGCCGAGGATGCGGCCGGGGGCTGCTGGCTGTGGGGTGGGCATGAAGCCCAGGGTATCGAATCAGGGGCGGGGCTGGGGAGGGGGAAGCTCGCGCGCCGGGCAGACGGAATCGAAACCGGTTTTGTGCTTGCCGTCGCAGAAGGGTTTATTTTCCGAGTGGCCGCAGCGGCAGAGGCTGATGGTGGTGCGGCCGGCGAGGTTGAACTCATTGCCGGCGGGGTCGAGGAGGACGAAATCGCCTTCGATGCGCAGGGGTCCGTTGTTGTTGATGGTGATGCGTGTTGCGGCCATAGAGATTTGAGGATAACAGAGGCGTCAGGGAGCGACGGTGAGATAGACGGTGTTGGAGGGGACGCCGTTGGCGGAGAGGACGACGGGCTGAGGGCCGGAGGGAGTGCCGGCGGGGACGGTGAAATTGACCTGGGTGAGGCCGGCGAGACCGGGCGGGAGGGCGGCGAAGAGGATGGAGGCGGATTTGCCGTTGACGGTGACGGTGAGCGCGGCGAGCGGGCGGGGGAGCGAGGCGAGGGCGGCGCCGGAGGAGGGCGACTGGCCGGCGGCGAGAGGCGGATTGACGGCGCCCTGGCCGGTGAAGAAGAGCGTGGCGGCCGAGCCGGGGCGGACGGTTTGAGGCGGGGCGAGGGTGCGGCCGTCGGCGGCGGTGAAAATGCCGGGGGCGGTGGAAGAGATGTAGAGAGGGAGGGTGAGCGGAGGGCCTGTTGGCGAGTTGAGGGTGAGTGTCGCGGGGCCGGGGGCGACGCCGAAGGGGACCTGGAGATCGAGCTGGCCGGGACTGACGAAGAAGAGCGGGGCGGGTAGGCCGTTGATGGAAGCGCTGGAGCCGTCCAGGGCGCCGGGGAGCGGGAGCGCGGAGGCGGAGAGCGTGGACGGGGCGAGCGAGGAGCCGAAGACGCTGAGGACGGAGCCGGGGGCGGCGCCGGGGGTGAAGGAAGCGGCGTTGACACTGGCGCCGGAGACGCGGAAGCGGATGGGGATGGCGAGGGACTGGGGCTCGCCGGAGGGGGATTGGAGGAACAGCGTCGCCTGATAAAGGCCGGGGGCGAGGCCTGTGGCGTTGGCGGAGAGAGTGAGGGCGGCGGGGCCCTGGCCGGAGGTGGGCGAGATGGTGAGCCACGTGGAGGGCGGCTGGGCGAAGGCGAGCGAGGCGGACCAGGGCAGAGTGCTCGAGCCGGCCTGGAGGGCGAGCGTGGCTGAGCCTTGGGAGGCCAGGTCGAGCGAAGTGGGGGAAACGGAGAACGGGGCCGCGGCGGCGGCGGGGCTTTCAAACGATGCCGGGGCGGCGGCGGAGACGAAGTTGCCGAGAGCGTCGCGGCCGGAGACGTTGGCGCTGTAGGAGGCCGGAGGATTGACGCCGGCCCAGCAGAGGCTGGTGGTGAGCGAGCCGAAGGCGGGCAGGGCGGAGGTGCCGAAATAGTAAGAGAGTTGGCTGGACAGATCGCTGGCGCCGGCGGCGAAGCGGGTCAGCGTCACCGGGATGCCGTTGGTCTCGCGCAGCACCAGCGTCTGGAGCCAGGGGCAGGAGGAGTTGGCGGGGTTTTGATGGAGCACCGCGGGGAGGCTCAAGAGAGTAAGCGCGGCGGCGGTGGGAGCGCCGAGGAAGGTGACCGATTCGCTGGCCGACCAGGGCGCGCCGGAAGAGGGATCGGCGCCGGCGGCTTCGACGAGGCCGGTTTGCGGGGGCTGGAGGCCTGTGAGGGTGAGCTGCGCGGTGAGAGTGCCGAGGGCGGGAAGAGTGGAGGAGCCGAACAGGGCCGGAATGCGCGCCGATTCGTCGGCGCCGAGGACGTGGAGGGAAGTGAGGGATGTGGCGAGGCCGGCGGTTTCGGTGAGAGTGATCTGGAAAGACCAGGCGGCGGGCGGAATGCCGGAGGAGGACACCGGGTTGGGAGTGAGCGAGAGCGTGACGCGGCTTTGAGCGGCGGGGGCGGCGACGGTAAGCGAGACGGGGATGACGAGGGAGGGCGCCGAAGAAGAGGAGATGGTGACTGACGCCGTGTAGAGGCCGGGGGCGGGGAAGGCGCCGGCGTTGACCGAGACCGGGAGGGTGAAGGGGGAGCCGGGCGCGGCGGCGCCGGAGGTGGCCGAAAGAATCACCCAGGAGGCTGAAGCAGTGGCGGTGAAACTGGTGGAGGCGGAGGGGGACTGGAGGGTGACGGTTTGGCCTGTTGGGCCGGAGGGAGCGGTGAAGGCGAGCGAGGCGGGGCTGGCGGTGAACGAGGCGGGGGCAACGGCGTCGAGGTAGCCGGCGATGGCGGCGTAGGCGTTGGAGAAGCGGCCGTAGGTGGCCGGATAAGGCTGAATCGAGCAGAGGGACTGACTGGCGTTGGGGACGGGGCCTCCGGTGAGGGAGCCGACGATCTGGCCGGAGGAATTGAGCAGGGGCGAGCCGGAGGAGCCGGGCTCGATGAGGCCCTGGGTGAAGCCGGCCTGGTAATAGAGACGGGCCGGGGCAAGCTCGCCGGAGACGGAGACGTCGGCGTCGGGATCGCGCTGGCCAAAGGCGACGCGGGTCCAGGAAGCTTCGGGGTGGTGGATGCCGGTGACCGGGGAGCCGAGGGCGGGGTCGGTTGTGGACCAGCCGAAGAAATAGGAGCCGGCGGGGGCGGCCTGGCTGAGGCGGAGGAAGGCGAAGTCGCCGCCGGAGATGGGAGCGCCGGCCAGATACGTGGCGCCGGTGACCGTGGGGACGGAGTTGAGGTCGGGCGGAGGGCCGTTGCAGGAGGGGGTTTGGTAAAAGAAGAAAGCCTGGAGGGAGGCGGCGTCGGCGTTGGAGGAGACGCAGTGGTGGGCGGTGAGGAGGTAGGGCTCGAAGGAGTGGGAGTGGGTGGCCAGGAGCGCGCCGCTGCAGGCGTACTCGGCGCCGGAGGAGACGAAATCGTAGAGCACGACGCCGGCGGCGAGGGCGGCCTCGGAGGGGTAGCAGGAGACGTCGAGCTCGCAGGAGGCGGCGGAGTTGAACGAGCCGGCATCGGGGGCGAGCGGCGGGGGCGTGAGCCACTGGTGGGCGAGCGAGTCGAGGGTGAAGGGAAGGGCGGAGACCGGAGACGGGGCGTCGTATTCGACGGTGACGGCTTCGCCGGGGATTCGCGGGGTCCAGAAGCTGCCGCTTTCCAGGGGGCCGAGGGAGGTGTAGGGGCCGGCGACCGACGAGCCGGAGTAGACCCAGAGCGTACCCGGGCCGAGCGAGACGGAGGAGAAGTGGAGGCGGAGGGCGGAGGCGGCGGGGGAGCGGAGGGTGAGGCGCCAGACGGGGCGGCCGCGGAGCCATTGGCCGGCGTTGAGCGATTCGGGAGGGACGGGGCGCTGGACGCCGGTTTGGAGGGCGCCGGGGCGGATGACGAGAGCAGATTCGGAAGGGCTGAGTGGGGCAAGCGAGAAGGGCGGCGGAGGGTGGAGGGTGAAAGCGAGGGGGACGGGGCGGCGCGCGGGAGCGGCGGCGGAAGAAGACGGCGAGAAGGCGCCTTGCATTTGCCCGGCTGCGGCGGGGGCAGCAGCGGCGAGCAGCAGCAGAGGCGCCAGTCCTCGCATGCTGGAACATATCGTCCGGCGGCTGGCTTCCTTGAGCGGTGCCGGAGAGGTTAACCGAATTCGGGTGTTGCGTTGGCTTCGGGGCGGGCGGCGAGATTGAGCTCGGTGCGAACTTTGTTTTCCGAGTAAAGGACGTTCAGGAAGGGGTTGAGGCCGATGACCATGGCTTCGTCCTCCCAGCTTGCGGATTTGTAGACGCAGCGGCCGTTGATGATGCGCCAGGCGTGGACCAGTTCATGGGCGAGGCCGACCGAGACGGGGCGGTAATACCAGGCCTGGCCCATGTCGGGCTTGATTTTGACCGGGCCGTCGGCGGTGGCCTCGAATTTTTTCATGTCGGGGGAGACGTGTTTGGCTTTGACGTTGAGGATGATGGAGCAGGGCATGCCGGGGCCGCGCTGTGTTGGATCGAGAAAATCCTCGAGGACGGCGGTGAGCTTGCGTTTTACGGGGAGGGTGAGATGGTTGAAATCGGGCTCGGGGAAGGGGAAGCGGCGGCCGCTGAATTCACTGAGGTCGTTGTCGGTGAGGCGGCCGGCGTGTTTGGCGGCTTCGGCTGCGCCGGTAAAGGCAGCGAAGGTGAGGGGAGCGAACTGGCTTTGGGCATCGCCCTGGCCGGCTTCGAACCAGACGCGGGAGGTGTTGTCGAACTCGACCTCGGGGGCGCATCGGAGGAGCCAGCGGTCGAGGATCTCACCGAGGGGAGCATGGGTCTGCGGGCGGCTCAGGGCCTCGTTGACCACCGGGCCGCGCTTGCGGATGTAGGTGGCGCTGTAGTTGGGGATTGCCGCATCGATGTCGGTTTCGAACTTCTCCCGGTCGGCGTTTTCGACGCGATCGGCGATGAGGCCGAGTTTCTTTTTGAGGACTTCGGCGGGCGAGCGGGCATTCTCCTGCCAGTAGGCCTGTTTGGTGATGTTGTAGACTTTGCCGCCGGCTTGATAGATGGTGACCTGGTGGCGGGACTGGCGGATGGCTTCGATGAGGGCGCGCGCGTTGGGGGAGTGTTCCTGGAGGCTGGCGAGCAGGGCGGTGACGGACTCGCGGAAGCGGATGCCCTCTTCGCGCGCTTCCTCGGTCCGTGAGCGGGGCTGGAGACACTCCATCGGCCACCACTTTTCGGTGACGATTTCGATTT
>DAIDHC010000209.1 GCA_027452065.1 Bryobacterales bacterium | reverse complement strand
CCGCCCCCGCCAGCACGCGACACCCGACCGCCGCCGCCGCGCTCCACCGCGCCCCCGTCAGCGGCCACGCCATCAGCACCTCGCCCCCCACATCGTAGTTCTCCTCCTCCAGGCACCCCGCCAGCGCCCCCTCCGCCTCCGCCAGTATCGCCGCCCGCCCGCGCGGCAGCCGCACCCGCCCCTTCCCGAAATCCGCCGCATACATCACCGCGTGCGTGAACGCGTATACATCGTCCTTCGTCCCCGCCAGCAGGTCCATCGGATGCCGCAGCCCCGTCCCCCGCGCCGCCCGCCGCATCCCAACACCGTCCGTCTCTCTCAGCAGTCCCCGCAGCCACTGCTGCTCCATCTCCCGGTGCGGCGGCCGCTCTTTCGCTCCCCGCGCCTGCGCCTCCAGCGCCCGCTCCAGTACTTCGTCAAACCCCGCGTCTGGAAATCCGATCCGCCGCAGACACAAGTGCGCCGTCGCAAAATCCAGCGCCAGCGCCGGCTCGAAGCACACTCCCGCCGCCATCCGCGCCCCGCGCGCGTGCGGCGCCAGCTTCCGCGCCAGCTCGCAAATGTTTTCCCGAATCCCCCGCCCCGCCCCGTCCGCCGCCGCCGCGCCCACCAGCAGCAGCCCCGTCTCCGCAATCGGCTTCTCTGGTCTCAGCCGCCCGGCGCCGGTCCCGTGTCCGTCCTCCGCCAGCTTGTCTACCACTTCGCCGGCTACGCACAGCACCCGCGCCAGGCGCTTTTCCAGGTCCGCGCGCTCCCACTCCCCTCCCCTGCCGCGCGTCCTCATCGTCTTCGCGACTCCCCTACCCCTGCTGGATCCCTACTTCACCCACCTGCTCCACCGGATTCCCCGGATTCGGAAACCTGTACAGATGCACGAAATACCGCATCGTCCCGCAGAATCCCTCCCACGGTTCATCCGACACGGCCAGCGCCGGCCCCAGCTCCGCCACCGCCTTCCCAATCGCCGCGAAATCAACTGCCTTCGAATTCAGCAGCTTCGTCACAATCTCTTTATGCTTAATCGAACCGTCACCCATGGTTTGGTCTCCTTGAAGTATCGGGGCCCTTTCCCGCCGCCTGGGCGGCCGGGCCGGTCCCATCTCCTTGTGATTCCCAACCCTCCGCCGTTTCCCCGCCCGGTTGCCCGCCTCCCGGTACCACCAGTACTTCACCCGCCCTTTCCACTATCCCCCGGCCATCCCGATCCCCCAGTTCCCGAGCCCGCAATCTCTCCCATCTTCCGAAGAAACGGCGCCATCGTCAGCCCCTGCACGAACACGGAAAACGCGACCACCGCGTAGCTGATGACGATAATTTCTTCGTAGTGCGGGATGGAGGAAGGCAGCCCGATCGCGAGAGCCAGCGCTAATGCTCCTCGCAAGCCGCCCCAGAACAGCACGTGTTGATGTTTCATCGTGACGCGAAGCGGCGAGCGCGAAAATACAAGGCAGCACGGATAGATCGCCGCCGCCCGGCCCATCGTCACCAGCGCAATCGCCGTCACCGCCGGAAACCATATCGCCACGAAGTTCTGATGGGCTTCGTGCATTCCGATCAGCAGGAACACCACCGAGTTCGCCACGAAGGCGGCATACTCCCAGAACGCCTGTACGGCCTCCCGCCCGCGATCGGAGATCGTGCCGAACGACTTGAAATTGCCCACCACCAGTCCCGCCGTAATCGTCGCCAAAACGCCCGACAAGCCGAAATGTTCCGCCAGCAGGAACGAGCCATACGCGGCGACGGTCGTCACCGCGATTTCAACCAGATGATCGGCCGTTTGTCCCGCCAGCAGCAGCGCTCCCACTGCGATGGCCCCCCCGCACAGAACGCCGCCTCCGATCGTCCTCGCCAGCATCGTAGTCACTTCCACCGGCGTGAGCTGCTGGCCGGAAGCCAGCGCCACAACCACTCCGAAAGCCACCGCGGCCGTGCCGTCGTTCAACAGGCTCTCGGACTCAATGAGTACCAGTAAACGGCCCCGCGCTTTCGCTTCCTGGAAGATCGCGATCACCGAAACCGGGTCCGTGGCGGCGATCAGAGCGCCAAACACCAACGCGCCAGGCCATGCCCACTGCGCCAGATAGTGCATTCCCGTTGCTGTGACGCCTGCCGAAAGCAGCACGCCCAGCGTCGCCAGAAGAACCACCACCGGAAAATCCCGGCGCAACTGATCCCAATGCAGGGAAAGCGTCGCCTCGAAAAGCAGCGGCGGCAGCAGCGCCGTGAAAATGAGATCTTTCGTGAGCCTCACGTCCGGCGCGAATGGCACCGCCGCCAGTACGATCCCCGCCACCACCAGGCCCGTGCTGTACGGCAGGTGAAGCCGCCGTGTCACGATCGCGACCAGCGCGGCGATCAGAAGTAGCAGCGCCCCGGCTTGAATATGGAGTTCCATGCGCCCCCCTCCTTACGCCACGCGTCCCCGCTTTCCGATTCATTCCACCACCGCTGAAATCATCGCACGGAAAAATCCCCACCCGCTCGCCCCGGCCGCCGCGTCTCCCGCGAATTCCACCACCCGTTCGTCCCGCTCACGGCAACCGTCTCCAATGGGTTCCTCCGCTTCCCACAGGGACCGGCCCTTCCCTGGCTGACCGCGGTTGCGCTCTTCCGCCTCCTGCCCCACTTGCCGTATTCCCTCGTCATGCTCTTCGGCTGGGCCATTCCCTCGTCCTCCCACCTGGACGGCGGTGACCGCGCTTTCGCCCCGGATCGCTGAGACGCGCCGAAAGGGATCCGGCGTCCCCCTCTCTCGACCCAACCGAGCCGCAACAACAGACTCCGGCCTTGTCATTCGACAAGAGAGATCTCTGTCGCCGGGCGTCCCGCTGATCCGGGACACCCATGCCTTCTACCATCGCCACTCGCGAGTCCGAGCAAGCACCCGGTCCGGCGCCGCCATCGCAGATCCCCGTTCCCTCTGCGAGGCCCTCCCCGGCCAATGTCCCGTCTCCCGGCTGAAGCCCGTTCTTTATTTTGAGAACCGGACTCCACCCGCCCATCCGGAAATCAATGCGCCCCGGTCGCCTCTTGCGCAGCCCGCGCAGACGGAACGCTTTACCGCGCACCTTCGCCAGACAACAATTCGAGACGGGAGGAACTCGCCAAAACCAACTTTTACGGGATAACGACAAATTCCTGCGTTATCGTGGTGAGTCCGGGTTCGTATGCCGACGTATAGGATGCTTTCAGATCCCGTCCATAGGCATCCCTGACTTCCAACTGCAATTTTCGGTTCGCTGGCGCCGGGAATTGCACGACCCCGTTCTCGCTGCGCAGCGGTGTTTTCCGAAAGATCCAAGGAAGATCACCTGCTCGAGCCGGCAAACCGATGCACCGGATCTCAGCCGTCTTCATGGGCGTGCCGTCCGGAAACCGCACTCGAACCATCACCTGCCGAAACGCAACTCGCTTACCGGCAACCATGTTCATTCCAGTCAGATGGACGCCACCCGAATTAACCTCTACCGTTCTGGCGGTGGCGCGCGTGGCGCCCGACGGATAATACGTACTCTCAAACGGCCAATCGGAGGGAGCGCCCGACCGAGGTCCGTCGGGATTGAACACCAGCAGATAATGGCCGATCGGAACATTCTCGAACGTGAAGCTCATCTCCGGCGCCTCTGTATACGCGTGGTCAAACCAGGCATGGCTATCCGGCCGGGGAGGTGGCCGGTCCAGGTCAATCAAACCGACCTCTGCGCCCTCAAGCGGTTGACCAGTTGCGTCCCAAACCTTACCGGCAATGGTATTGTCCACACTCATCCCGAAGTCGTGAACTGCGCAGCCCTTTCCGGAGACGGAAATCTGCTCGGGCTCCGACACATAGGGTTTAAGATCCGCTCGAACTTGATACACTCCTCCACCGGGTAGCGGCAGTGTGTATCGGCCAATTGCGTCACTGACAGCCGAGTAGGCTTTCCCCCCTCGGAATGTCGAAATGGTTACGCCGGCCAATGGCTTCGTTTCTCCCATGGTCAGAAGAAAGTCGACCAACGATGACTCACGAGCAATTGCAACTTGCCCATGCACATTGGTCGCCAGCTTTCCCGAGAAGTATTCGCGCACCTGATCAACATCCTCGGCCGCCGTCTCAACATCGCGGCCCTGGAAGCACGCGCCATCAGTGAATTTTCCGTTCCGCTCGTTTGGCGCCACGAGAAACGTCCGCCCCCGGTAGTATGGGATCGGCGCGCACATTCCTAAGGTCGGCGCCAGCTCGACATCGACGGTTTGCGTTCCCGCCGGGAGCCCCCGAAAGTTCTCCACAACCTGGAAACGCACGTGATGAACATTCGAGTACCAAGGATCGTCTCGAATCGAGGCAATGCCTCCGTCGATCACCTTGCCGACAAAGATCGTGGGCAGTCGAACCAATTCACAAACCTTCAACTGGCGGCATTCGCATGCAATCGCGGGGAACGCAACGGCCAGGAAGGCTAAGAGAATTCGCATGAGCCGCCACGTACAGCGTAACCCACTGATTGGCCCGGAATGACAGCCCCGAATCGCTCTCGGGAGACCAAGGCGCGGCCGCGGATGGTCGCCGCCAGGCAGTCCGTCTTCAACTCACCTCACGTTCGAAGTCCCGGCATCCTCAGCCCACACCATCTCGGGGGAAAAAGGAGCGCGTTCGTTCGTGCCGGTGCCGGGTCGATTCCGGCGATTGCCGGATACCCGGACCGGAAGACGGCGGCGCTCGATCGTTTCCAGCAACTGCTTTGCTTCCTCCGGCGCGCCTAACGTCGCCGCCACGCGGCGGTCGGGAGCGTCCAATACGACACCCGCGCTGGAATACCAGGCAATCTCTTCCCAACGTCTCCCGTCGGAAAGCTCAAGCACCAGGTTCTCGGGTTGCTGCACGTTCGCCCACTTCATGTGCTCGATTCTCACTGGCTCGGCGCTCTCAACGGCGTTCGATAGATCGTCTTCGATCGGACTACGTCCAGGCCCAGGTGTCGTCGGTACCCGGTTGGAACGATTTGTGAACCGTGTGTACAACGGATACCGCCGAGCGGCGTGCGCACCGTGTACCAGATGCCAGTGCCCATCCTTCGCCTCATATAGTGACGTGATCCAGTACCCGTCATCAAAACTTTGCCGGATCAGGTCCGCGCGCCCGTCGCCGTCAAGATCAACCAGATCCTTCACTCCCCGTGAGTCAATTTCGAAATAACCGTCCATCTCGGAGGGAACCGGCCGGCCTGCGGCGTCAAAAAGTAATGTCAACACGTGCATCGGCGGCGCCAGGCCAACGCCGCCGGTATAGCTGGCGTAAATCAGATCGTCCGTTCCGTTATGGTCCAAATCGGCGGAATACAGGCCACCGCCTTGCATGGCGTCAGCCGTAACCGTCCACGGCTTTCCCGAGAGATCTTTACCGGTGAACTGAATGCCGTTTGCGGGTTCCAGGAAGCGGACCGTCGTTGTGCCGATTCGCACACTCATGGTCTGAACGAAATTGCTCCGCAACACACGCTGCGGAAATCGCATCGCCAGCTCCGTGTCACTGAGCGGCAGATAACTCTTCATGTACGCGCAGAGATCGAGCCCCGCGACTGTGAGAGCAATGGTGGCGAGTACCGGTATGCGATCACCCACGACGCCAGCCTAGTGGTGTTCCAACTTAACGCCCCTAAGAGTGGCCAGCTTCCGAAGGGGGTGCTTTGAATTGCCCAGGCGCTTGTGGCGGTATTTCAGGTAGGCTTCTACGCGCTGATGACGCTGCTCATGGGAAGCGTCGTCTGTGTTCGCGAGGGTGAATTTCTTGAGGACCCCGAATTGCGCCTCGATCAGGTTGAGCCAGGAAGATTGCGTGGGCGTGAAGACGGGATGAATGTGGAGTTTCT
>DAIDHC010000208.1 GCA_027452065.1 Bryobacterales bacterium | reverse complement strand
GGGGGGCCGGACGGGGCCATAGTTGGGCCAATCGCCCTCTTTGCGCTGCATGGCGGCGATGTGGTGGACGAGGGAGTCGGAGGCGAGCGAGGGAGCGATGCCGGAGGCGGCCATTTGCATGAGCGACCACTGGAGGCCGTCGACGCCGATGGTGGGGTCCAGAACCTGGAAGAGCTGCTGTTCCATGGAGCCGCGCATGAGGGCGGTGGTGCGGCTTTCGCGGGCTTCGAGAGCATAATCGGCCTGGATGGCGAGGGGCTTGGCGGCGGAAACGGCGAGGCCGTTGAGGTGCTGGGCGTGGCAAGACGGGCAGCCTCCGGTGGCGAGGAAATTCGAAGCGGGGCCGCGGGAGGCGGCGAGAGCCCTGGTGATGGCGTCCCGAGGGTTGAGGCTCGGGCCGGCGGCGGGTACAGAGCCGGAGGGCGTTGAGGGAGCGAGGCCGAACAGGGACAGAATGGCGGGGTCCTGATAGCGGCGGGCCCACGCGAGCGCGGGTTCGCGCTCGGCGCCGTGGGCGAGGAGGAGCTTGACGATTTTCGGATTGGCGTGATCGGTGGCGACGGCGAAGACGAGCGGGCCGGCGTTGCGGACGTCCTTGGCGTTGACGTCGGCGCCCGCTTTGACGAGGGCCTCGACGGCCTCGTAGTTGGCCTGACCGGCGGCCAGTTGCAAGGGCGTGAGATGTCCGAGCGCGATGGGGCCGTTTTTGACGATCTCGTTGGTGTCGCCGGTTTTCACGTTGACGGCGGCGCCGTGGGCCAGCAGCAGTTTGACCATCGGCGCGTTGCGGTCGCCGTTGCCGGCAGCGGCGACCAGCGCGGTGCCGCCGCCCTCGTCGACGATATTGACGGCGGCGCCCTTGGCGAGCAGGAGTTGGGCGAGCTCGATGTTGTTGGAGGAGGCGGCCTGTTCGAGCACACTGGAGCCGCCGGCGTCGCGGGCGTTGATGTCGGCGCCCTTATCGATGAGGAGGCGCGCGGCATCGATGGCTCCGTCGTAAGCCGCGGCGATCATGAGAGGCGTGCGGCCGAGTTTGGACCGGGCATCGGCGTGAGCGCCGTAGGACAAGAGCAGGCGGACTTTGGCGGCGTCGCCGGCGCACCACATGAGGGGGGTGGCGTCAAAAGAGTTGGCGGCGTTGGGGTCGGCTCCGGCTTCGAGCAGAAGGCGCATGCTTTCCAGGCTGCCGAGAGCGGCGGCGTACATGAGCGGCGAATTGTGGTGGGCGTCGAGGGCTTTCGGGCCGGGGTCGCGAATGAGCTGCCGGAGAGCGGGGAGATCGTTGTTGCGGATGGGAAGGTAGAACGGGCTGTTCCCGGCGGCATGGGCGAGAACGGAAATCGTTGCGGCGGCGATAGACAACTTGAGTTGCATCGGCCCTCTCCTGTGTTGGGTAGCGTACCAGAAAAACAGGGCCTGTCCGGGCCGGCATTCGGAACGCTCCGAGTGGGCGCAACGAGGGAAGTTACAAACGAGGGGAAAGCGGTATCAGGGAGCATCATGTGGGCTTCGGATTTGGGCGGCACGGCCTGCGTCCGCGCTCAGCGCGGGATTTTCCGGATGCGCTGCCGGAGCTGCGATTTCCGCGGCGGGAGGGTGGCGAATATTCCAATATGCCGGCGACGGAGATGTTTCCGGACAGGCACAAGCCTTCCTACATAGGGGCATGCTCGAGATGGCGAACCAACGACTCTACAGTCACTGGAATCATTTGACGCAGGTTCACAGAACGCGTTCGGCCTGATGATGAGCCTGAACATGCTGATTGAAACGCCGGCCGGATTCGAGTACACGGGCGCGGACTGCGAGGGTTGGATGAAGGAGGCGGGCTTCGGCGAGACGAGAGTCGAGCGCCGGGCGGGTCCGAACTCGACTGTGATCGGGATTCGATAGGGGAAGCGCCGGTGCTGCTGCGTTGGGAAGGGAGAATGGGCGCGCGGGGCTTGACGTTTGGCCGGGGGCGTGGCATTTTAGGCCGAGAGGAAGGGGGTTTTTCATGCTCACGTTCCGGCGGGCGGTGTCCTGGATGCTGTTCTGTTTTGCGGGTGCCATGGTTTGGGGGCAACTGGCGAGTGTGACGGGGAGCGCGGTGCTGAGGCGGGATCCCAAGGGGAAGAGCAAGGTAATGGCGAAACTGGAGGACGGGGACCGGCTGATGCTGGTGGACACGGAGGCGGACGGAGGGTTTTATCATGTCCGGACCGAGGACGACGAAGTGGGGTGGGTGCTGGTGAAGTCGGTGAAAGTAGCTCCGGCGGCGGTGGGGATGCGGGCGATGCGGATGGAGGCGCCGGGCGGGGCGCAGTGCGATGCGTCGCTGTGGGATCACGTATATCATCCGGCGAGGCTGATTGTGAAGCAGCAGTGCCTGGCGGTGACGGGGACGATTGTGGATGCGACGCGGGGGCGGGAGCCGGACGGGGTGCGGCACGAGGCGGACGGAGACACGCACGGCTGGTTAAAGCTGGACAGCGGGCAGGAGAACCTTCTGAACGCGGGGAACACGAGCGAAGAGGGTGGCAACCTGGTGTTCGAGATTGTGTGCAAGTTTCCGGTGACGCAGCGGGACGCGAAGGCGGCGTGCGCGGGATACAAGGCGACGGTGCAGATTCCGCCGGTTGGGTCGCACGTGACGATTGTGGGGAGTTACGTGCAGGACAGCTTTCACGCGCAGTGGAATGAGATCCATCCGGTGACGAGCATCACGGTCATTCCGTAGGCGGGGCGGCGGCGAGGCGGGCGAGGGAATCGCCGGCGAGGCGGTACTTTGTCCATTCGTCGAGGGGGACGGCGCCGAGACGGCGGTAGAAGGCGATGGAGGGTTCGTTCCAGTTGAGCACGCTCCACTCGAGGCGGCCGCAGCCGCGCTCGGAGGCGAGGCGGGCGAGGTGCTGGAGAAGGGCGCGGCCGATGCCTTTGCCGCGCAGGTGGGAGTGGACGTAGAGGTCTTCGAGATAGATGCCGGGCTGGGCGAGGAAAGTGGAGTAAGTAGGGAAGAAGACGGCGAAGCCGGCGCACTCGGAGTCCCAATAAGCGAGAACGACTTCGGCGGAGGGGTGGGGGCCGAAGAGAGTTTGGTGGAGGCGCTCGGGGGTGGCCTCGACCTGGTGGGCGAGTTTTTCGTATTCGGCGAGGGCGCGGACGAGGTGGAGGATGAGGGGGACGTCGGGGGGAGTGGCGGGGCGGATGCGGAGGGAGGGCATATGGAGATGAGTTTAGTATGCGGTTCTTGTGGGGATGCCGCGGCAGTGAGCCGCGGCGGGCACTGCGGTGTCTTCCGACGGAATCATCTATAGGCGTTGGTTGCGGCGTTCGCCCCCAATGGCAATGGAGCGAATGGCGTGCGAGGTTTGCTCATGCGCCGGCGTGTCTTAGTTCGCGTTGCGTTTCACTGGGGTTCCTTGCTCGTCGAGCCACTTTAACTGGTAGTCCGGGCGGGCGTCCGGTCAATGCAGCGCGAGCTGAAAGGGTCGTTTCACGTTCTCGATTCCGGTGAGCTCACCGTGTTGAGGGTGAAAACGGAGTGTAACTCGTCCGTCGTTCAGGGCAATGAGCAACTTCGGCTCGTTTGAAACCTTTCGCGCAGATTCCCAGAATCGGGTTAGTTCTTCGGCGGAGACGTTGCAAGTCAAGTCGGCACTCAGCGATTCACCGGTCCAACGGTAAACGATGGCGTCTTCGAGCTCGACCCATTCTGGCCCTGTGGCGAGCCGGCTCGAGTGGGAGGCGAGGAAGCGAAGGGACAGGAACTGAGCTGACTCCGGGTCCAGGAGGGAAATGTCCTCGAGCGTGATGCCGGCCAGTTCCATGCTCCGCAACAGTTCGTTCAGCCGCCGGTAGCCTTCGGCACCACCCTTCTGTTTGACGATCGGGGAAGCGATTAGGAGCCTCCAGTAATCCTCGTCCGAAAAGTGAAACCAGAACATGGACTCGACGGGGAAGCTTTTGCCGTCCAGTTGGCGCAGGAGTTCCGCACCTTCGCTAATCAGCCTCTCTACCAGTTTCTTTTTAACCATTGCGGTACTCCATGCTCGGGATCTTTCACGGCGGCCAGGATCTCTTCGGCCTGCTGTTGTCCACAGCTTTCGTATCTGGCCTCTTCCGTCCAGTCTTTCACAATCGCCCAGTTCACCTCGAACGCAGAGTCCTTTTTCTTTTCCTCCTCGAACTCGGGAACGAGACCGGCGCTTTTCATCAGATCCTCGAGGTTGTGAGTGTAGTACTTCGGCGCGTGCCTCGTCGGGAAATCGCCCTTCTCCGTCTTTCGGGCGATACGAGCCTTCAAGGCGCACTCGATGGCGTAGCCGGAGACGTAGTAGGCGCCGGCGTAGCGTCCGGCTGTGAACAGGGCGTCGGCGTCGAGCAGGCGCTCGATGGCGAGGCTCTGGAAATCGGTGCGATTCATGCTCCTCATCAGGATATCGCGCCGGCCGTCAGACCCTACTGATTGGAGGGTGCGTCGGGGCGTTGGAATGGAACGGAAAATCAGGCCGGGCATGTTTCGCGGCCGAAGCGCGCCGGAAAGAGCTTGACAGGCGGGGTGAAACATCAATAGACTACCCATAGAGAGCTTATGCCTAAGACGGAGATGCCTTCGGGGGCGCTGGTGCTTTTGATATTGCGGGTGCTGCGGTCGGGGAGTTTGCATGGGTATGCGATTGCGCAGAGGATACACTCGCTGTCGGATGAGGTATTGCAGGTGGAGGAGGGGGCGCTGTATCCGGCGCTGCAGAAGATTCTGGTGAAGGGGTGGGCGACGGCGGAGTGGGGGACGTCGGAGACCAACCGGAAGGTGCGCTTTTACCGGCTGACGGGCGCGGGGCGCAAGCAGCTTGAAAATGAGCTGAGTGAATACGAGCGGGCGCACGCGGCGATACGGGCCGTATTGCGCACGGCTTGAGAAGGAGACGCACAGGCATGGGCGAATGGATCCGGCGACTGCGATACCTGCTGCAACGGCGGCGGCTGGAAGAAGAGCTGGCGGGGGAGATGGAGTTTCATCGCGAGATGGCGGCGCGGCACGGAGGGAAGCCGTTCGGCAACGCGCTGCGGCTGCGGGAAGAGGCGCGCGAGGCGTGGGGCTGGATGTGGATGGAGCGGCTGGGGCAGGACGCGCGGTATGCAGGGCGGCAGTTGCGGCGGTCGCCGGGGTTCACGCTGGCGGCGACGCTGATGCTGGCGATTGGGATTGGGGCGAACGTGGGGGCGTTCGGATTTTTCAATTTGATGGTGCTGCGGCCGCTGCCGGTGCGGAGTCCGGAGACGCTGCTGCGATTCAAGAGGCGGTCGCCGGGGAGCTATGCGTCGCAGATGCCATATCCGGAGATGGCGTTTTTCCGGCGGCATACGAGGACGCTGTCGGCGGTGATCGCGGTGAGCGGGGGGAAGCTGACGATCGAGGGAGAGGACAAGCCGATCGACTGTGATTTTGTGACGGGGAATTTTTTTGACGAGCTGGGGGCGCGGCCAGAGATGGGGCGGATGTTCGGCGAGGACGGCGAGGGAGCGAACGAGGGGGAGCCGGTGGCGGTGCTGAGCGACGGGTTCTGGCGGCGGCGATTTGGGGGCAGCGCGGGTGTTGTGGGAAAGACGATTCGGTTGAACGGGAAGACGGCGACGGTGATTGGCGTTGCCCCGGGCGAGTTCAGCGGACTCAGCATGAGCAATCCCGAGGTGTGGCTGAAGATCGACGAGCAGCCGTACTTCGTGACCGGGAGTCATCTGCTGACGGACTACTCGGTGGACGCGCAGGGAGTGACGATGTTCGGGCGTTTGAAGGCGGGGGAGAACGCGGCGGCGGCAGAGGCGGAATTGAAATCGCTGGCGGCGGAGCTGCACCGGGAGAGGCCGGCCGATATTTGGGAGCAGGAGAGTCTGCCGAGCTCTGCCGGAGGGTACGCGAAGAACCTGGGCGGAGGGCGTCACGGGACGGGGCGGGAGCAGGGGGACGAAGCGTATCCGTTGGTGGCGCTGGGGGGCTCGCTGGTGCTGCTGATTCTGGCTGTGGCGTGCGGGAACCTGGGGAGCCTGCTGCTGGCGCGGGGGGTGGAGCGCGAGCGGGAGATGGCGATACGCAAGGCGGTGGGGGCGGGAGCGGGGCGGCTGGTGCGGCAGTTGTTCACCGAGAGCCTGGTGCTGGCGATGCTGGGGACTGCCGCGGGGCTGGGCGTAGGGTGGCTGGTGCTGCGGGGCATGATGAGGATGGCGAAGGCGCCGGCGTGGCTGGATGCGTCGCCGGACTGGCGTGTTGTGGCGTTCGCGGCGGGAGCGGGGATGGGGGCGGCGATACTGTTCGGGCTGACACCGGCGATGCAGGTGGCGCGGCAGAGGCATCGGGCGACGCGGATGAGGCAGGTGCTGATCGGGGTGCAGATCGCGGCGAGCGCGGTGCTGGTGATTGTGGCGGGGCTGTTGATCCGGGCGCTGGATCACGCGCTGACGGCGCAGCCGGGCTTTGAATTCCGGCAGGTGGTGTCGATCGACCCGGGGCTGGGGGCGCACGGATACACGGCCGCGGGGGCGAGGGCGTATCTGGACACGCTGGAGAGGCGGCTGCGGGGGCTGCCCGGAGTGGAGTCGGTGGCGATGACGTCGATGACGCCGCTGGGCAATAAGAAAGTGGTCACGGGAGCGGACGTGCCGGGACGATCGGTGGACGCGTACATGTACGGGATCGATCCGGAATTTTTCGCGACGATGAAGATTCCGCTGCTGCGGGGCCGGAACTTGAGGCGCGGGGAGGCGCGGGCTCTTGTGATCAGCAGGTCGCTCGCGGCGCAGTGGCCGGGCGGGGAGCCGTTGGGAGGGACCTTTGAGATAGGCGATGAAAAATACACGGTGGTGGGGATTGCGGGGAGCGCGCGGCTGGTGGCGATTCAGGATCCGGACGCGGTGGAGGTTTACTATCTGGCCACAGAGGCAGAGCTGCCATCGATGGTGGTGCTGGCGAGAACGGCGGGGCCGCCGGAGGGGCTGGCGCCCTTTGTGAGGTCGGTGGCGAAAGAGATCGATCCGAAGATTCAGCCGGACGTGGAGATGGTGAAGAGCTCGTTCCAGCGGAAGATGGAAGGAGCCGGGCAGGCGGCGATGTCGGTGGCGGCGTTGGGATCGGTGGCGCTGGTGCTGGCGTGTTTGGGGATTGTGGGGCTGGTGTCGTATTCGGTGTCGCAAAGGAGGAAGGAGATCGGCATCCGGATGGCGCTGGGAGCGGACCGGGCGCAGGTGTTGGCGGTGGTGGTGCGGAATCTGGCATCGCCGATTGTGGTGGGGCTGGCGGCGGGGGTGGGGGGAGCGGCGGCGCTGGCGCAGCTTTTGCGGCGGGAGCTTTACGGCATCGGGAGCATGGATGCGATCGCGTATCTGGCGGCGATGGGGGTGTTCGCGGCGATGGTGGCGGGGGCGGCGCTGCTGCCGGCGCGGAGGGCGCTGAGAGTGGATCCGCTGCAATCGCTGCGATATGAATGAGGCGCGTAGGCCCACGAACATGTGAGCTGAGGTACACTGCGGCATGGACAAACGGCGCAGGATTTGGCGATGGGCGGCGGTGATTGTCTTAGGGGCGGCGTGGATGAGGGCGCCGGGGGCGGCGGCGGCAGGGGAGGATCCGAAGGCGGCGGCGGGGCGGGCCGAGGCGCTGCGGGTGGTGGATGCGTGGCTGGACGGTGAGCGGGCGTACCAGCGTATTCCGGCGATTTCGGCGGGGGTCGTGGTGGGCGATCAACTGGTTTGGGCCAAGGGGTTCGGAACGATTGACGCCGAGCACCAGGTGGCGGCGAGCGCGAAGACGATTTATTCGATCTGCTCGATTTCGAAAGTGTTCACCTCGGTAGCGTTGATGGAGCAGTGGGAGGCGGGGAAGGTGCGGCTGGATGAGCCGGTGACGACGTATCTGCCTTGGGCGAAGTTGAAGGAGGACGGGTCCGATAGTGTGCCGGTGACGGTGCGGGGGCTGATGACGCATTCGGCGGGGCTGCCGCGAGAGTCGGCGTTTCCATATTGGACGGGGCCGGATTTTCCATTTCCGACGCGGGAGCAGGTGAAGGCGGCGATTGGCGGGCAGGCGCCGCTGTATCCGGCGGAGACGCATTTCCAGTACAGCAACCTGGGGCTGACGCTGGTGGGCGAGATTGTGGCGCAGGTTTCGGGCGAGGCGTATGCGGCGTATGCGAAGGCGCACGTGCTGGAGCCGCTTGGGTTGAACGACACGCGGACGTTTTTGCCGATGGACCTGTATGGAACGCGGCTGGCGGTTGGGTATGGGGCGGCGAAGCGGGATGGGACGAGGGAATTAATGAAGCCGTTCCATACGAAGGGGATTACGCCGGCGGCGGGATACACATCGACGGTGGAGGATTTGGGAAAGTTTGTGTCATGGCAGAGCCGGCTGCTGAGGACGGGGAAGGCGGAGGTGTTGAAGGCGTCGACGCTGAGAGAGATGCAGAGGGTGCAGTATATGGATCCGGACTGGAAGACGAGCTGGGGGCTGGGCTTCGCGGTGAACCGCAGGGACGGGCACACGTATGTGGGGCACGGCGGGGATTGTCCGGGCTACCAGACGGTGATGGAGCTGCGGCCGGAGGACGAGGTGGGAGTGGTGGTGATGGACAATGCGTCGGAGGTGGCGGGGCCGTTTGCGCAGGGGGTGTACGCGATTCTGGACAAGCGGAAGGGATATGAGTTCAAGGCGCCGGCGCCGGCGGCGGGAGTGGATCTGGAGGCTTACGAGGGGCACTATTCGGAGCAGCCATGGGGGGCGGAGTCGGTGGTGCTGCCGTGGGCGGGAGGGCTTATGCACTTACGGCTGCCGAACCGGGACCCGGCGGGCGGGATGATGTTTCTGAAGCCGAAGGGAGGGGATGTGTTCCGGAGGGTTCGGGAGGATGGCAGCGAGGCGGAGGAGATCACGTTTCTTCGGGACGAGGCAGGGAGGGTGAGCGGGTTTGTGCAGTTCAACAATCCGCGGATGCGGCTGCCTGAGGGGAAGGGTCAGCGGCCGTAGAGCTCGCGGAGGACGTTCTTCTGGATTTTGCCGGTGCCGCTTTTGGGAAGGGCGTCGAGGAAGACGACGGAGGTGGGGCACTTGAAATGGGTCATGCGGCCGCGGCACCAGAGGATGAGATCGGCTTCGGAGAGGGCGGCTGAGGGGCGGAGGGAGACGACGGCGCGGATGGCTTCGCCCCACTTGGGATCGGGGACACCGATGACGGCGGCTTCGAGGACGGCGGGATGGGCGGCGATCATGGACTCTACTTCGGGGGAGTAGACGTTTTCGCTGCCGGGTTTGATCATATCCTTGGCGCGATCGAGGATGGTGACGAAGCCGTTTTCGTCGAAGCGGCCGATGTCGCCGGTGTGCATCCAGCCGCCGCGGAGGACATGGGCGGTGATTTCAGGGCGCTTCCAATAGCCTTGCATGACGTTGGCGCCGCGGGCGATGACTTCGCCGCTGTGGCCCGTGGGGACGTCGCGGTCCTCGCCGTCGACAATGCGGACTTCGACGCCGAGGACAGGGCGGCCGGCGGAGGTGACGGTGGGGCCGGAGTGGTTTTCATGATCGAGGGCGGTGAGCAGGGGGCTGGTTTCGGTCATGCCGTAGCCCTGGTGGAAGCGGGCGTGGGGGAGGCGGGACATGGCTTCCTCAATTAAAGGGAGAGGCATGGGAGAGGCGCCGTAGGCGATGGTTTGAAGGGAAGAAAGGTCGTAGCGGGCGAAGGAGGGGTGATTGAGGACGAGAGAGAGCATGGTGGGGACGAGCAGGGTTTCGGTGACGCGGAAGCGCTCGACGATCTGGAGGAAGGCTTCGGACTGGAAGGAGGGGAGATAGGCGTGGGTGGCGCCGGAGGCGGTGATGGAGTGGAGGGCGCCGAGGTCGGCGAGGTGGAACATGGGAGCGGCGTGAAGCCAGGCGCCGCGGGTCTGGCCGACGGAGAGGGCGAGAGCCATGTTCATGGTGTTGGCCCAGAGATTGGCGTGAGAGAGGATGACGCCCTTGGGGCCGCCGGTGGTGCCGGAGGTGTAGAAGAGGCCGACGGTGTCCTCGGGGGAAGGTTCATCGAAGCAGTGTCCGGTGTCGCTGTAGCCGTAGGGGATCATGCCGGCGGGGCAGGCGCGGCGGCCGGCGTAGATGATGCGGCGGAGGGCGGGGAGGGAGGCAGAGGGCGGGGAGAAGGCGTCGTCGAGGATGAGGGCGCAGGATTCGGAATCGGCGAGGGCGAAGGCGGCGTCATTTTCGTGCCAGCGGGTGTTGAGGGGGACGACGATGATGCCGGCGATGAGAGAGGCGTAGTAAATCTCGAGATACTCATGGGAGTTGAGCATCCAGACGGCGACGCGATCGTTTTTGCGGATGCCCAGATCGCGGAAGAAGGCGGCGGCGCGGTGGACGCGGCGGGAGAACTCGGCCCAGGTGAAGGCGGTATCGCCGGAATAGGAAGCGACGCTGGAGCCGTGGAACTGCTCGGCGCGGCGGAGGCAATAGAGAAGGTTCATGGGCGGAGGGTATTGTAACAGCTTGGAGCGGGCTGAGACGGCGGAGTAAGTCGGACTAAGAAGAAGGGCGGAAGTTAGTAAGTGAGGGGAAGAGAGACTTGCGGAGGAGGGCGCCGGAGAAGGCTCCGGCGAGGCCGAGGGCGGCGGTGAAGGCGGCGACGCCGGCGAGTGTTGCCGGTTTTGGGGCGTGGGGACGGGAGAGGCCGGCGAGGAGTTGGGCGGCGGGGATGGCGAGGGCGAGGGAGGCGATCCAGGCGGGGTGGCGGGGGCGCCAGAAGGCAAGGAGGAAGGTGAACAGGAGGAGGAGCGCGGCTTCGACGCCGGTGTCGTCGGTGTGGAGCTCGAAGCGGGCGAGGAAGAGGGCGGCGGCGGACCAGAGCAGAGGGGGTGCGAGGTGGGCGAAGTTGGCGGAGACCGGGGTGGGCATAAGAACTTTGTATCACAAAGTGTGTGCCGCGGCAATGGGGGGCCGCGGCGCCGGGGAGCGGGTGTAGACTGATCGGCAGGCCGGAAGACTGGAGGCTGACGATGCGGAATTGGGTTGTGCTGGCTGCGTTGACGGCGGGGGCGGGACTGGCGGCGGGGGCGTCCACGGGAGGGGGGTCGAAGATGCTGTTGTATGTGGACAACAGCCTGGGCGACGACCTGTCGGTGATCGACCTGGCTTCGATGAAGGTGACGAACACGATTGTTGTGGGGCGGGAGCCGCACGGGCTGTGCGCGCCGGCCGACGGGCGGAGGTTGTTTGTGACGATCGAGAGCGAGCGGAACCTGAAGGTGATCGATACCGCGACGGGGAAGATCGTGCAGACGATCGCGGTGGGAGGGCGGCCGAACGAGTGCGCGTCGACGCCGGACGGACGGTATATCGGGGTTCCGATTCGCGACGGGAATAAGGTGGAGATTGTGGACACGCATGCGGGGAAGGTGGTGAAAGAGCTGCCGGTGAAGGTTCCGCATAACTGCTACAACGCGGGGAGTAACCGGAAGATGTATGTGTCGTCGATGGGAGGGCATGAGATTGACGAGATCGATCTGGGGACGATGACTTACTCGGCGCGGGTGCCTGTGGGAGGGATTCCGCGGCCATATGCGGTGACGGGGGACGGGAAGACGGTGTATAGCGCGGTGACGGGGCTGCACGGGTTTGTGGTGGCAGACGTGGGGGAGCAGAAGGTGACGGGGCGGGTGGAGTTGCCGGCGGCGCCTCCGCTGGACTGCCCGCTGGAGGTGAACACGCCGACGCACGGGCTGGCGCTGACGCCGGACGGCAGGGAGCTTTGGGTGACGAGCCTGGCCGACGGAGGGGTGTACCGGTACGACGTGGAGAAGAAGACGACGTCGGCGATGATGCGGGTGGGAAAGTGTCCGAACTGGATTGCGTTTTCGCCGGACGGCAAGTATGGAGTGGTGAGCAACAGCGACGATAACGATTGTTCGATCCTCGACGCGGCGAGCGGGCGGGAGGCGGCGCGGGTGAAGGTGGGCAAGGGGCCGAAAAGGGTGCTGGTGGTGAAGGTGCCGGCGGCCTGAGTCGTTCCGGGCCGCGGATGGGCTCGCGGTCCGGAACGGGGATTACGAGCGCCGGGCGTCGATGGCCTTGCGGATGAAAGCCCAGACGCGGGGGTTGGCGAAGGGCTGCGCCTCGCGTTGAAGGGATGCGGGCCACTGGCCGCGGGCGGCGACGGCTTTATTGAGACCGGCGGAGAGGGCGGGGTCGCCTTGCGTGAACTCGGCGATGAGGGCCTGCCAGCGCGCGGCAAGCGCCTGAGCGGCGGGGGAAGCCGGGTCCTGGTCGAGGGTGGCTTCGATCTCGCGGAAGAGCGCGGTCCAGGCGTCGGTGGTTTTCTGTTGGAGCTCGGGGGTCCAGTCGCGGCGGCGTTGGGCGAGCTTGGCCTGAGCTTCGGGGCCGTAGTATTGGTTCAGAAAATCGGTGTTGTCTTGCATTTGAATCACCTCGATGAGTTTTTTTAGCACTGCGGGAACCGGTGCCTGGTCGTGAGCGAGGGACGCTTCGGCTCGGCGAATGGCGCGGATGGCTTGCGTGAGGAGGCGGCGCTTGTGTTCGAGGGCGCGGCGTTGGGCGTGGAGGGCCTCGGGAAGAGCGTGAGAGTCGCGGTCCAGGAGCTCGCGGATGCGTTTGAGGGGAAGGCCGAGGAACTTGAGGGCGGCGATGCGTTCGAGTCGGTCAAGGTCGGCGGGGGAGTAGGAGCGATAGCCGGATGGGGTCCGGCGGGGGCGCAGGAGGCCGACGCGGTCATAGTGGTGGAGGGTGCGGACGGTGACGCCGGCGAGGGCGGCGAACTGTTGGATGCGAAGGGGCCGGATCATGGGAACTCGCTACCAGGATAGGGTGAGGCCTGACGTAAGGGGAGGGTCAAGCGAAATTTTTGGGGATGGGAGGAGGGTGGCG